>JABGWU010000075.1 GCA_018645475.1 Opitutia bacterium | reverse complement strand
GGTCCATGCGTTGTGGAGGCGTTGAAAATTTAGATTATGATCTCCACCTCCAACTGTAAGGCTACCTCTCTTCGTGATTTCGCTCCAGGAATAAGATACTGTCCCCACGCTACTATTAAATCCACGAAGTGCGTTGTCGGCACCGGTTAAGATTTTGGGCTCCCCGAGCATTTCCGGAGCGATGGGAAGCTCTGTGGTGTAGTGACCAGTTTGTGGATCCATAAGAGTGGCACTACCTAATTGTATACCTGTATTTTCAAAAGTGCCCCCACGTATACTGATATCTCCCTGCGCTTCGGCCATATTTCGACTTTGCATGTCTACCCGTGGATCGAAGTCCAGGTTAGAAATTGGGGTCTCGTATGTGGTGACGGGTCTTTGGTTAGCGGTTTTTTGTCCAACAACTGTAAGAGTGGGAAGCGAGTCTGCGTTCATACGAGAGTCGTTGGTTTCGCTGGTTTTTTGAGCTACAACGGAAGTTGTTATAGTGAGAGTAATGTAAGCAGTAAGGCATCCTTTAATTAACATTACTATCTTAAATCATTACTGCGTCTCAGATTCAATAGTTAATTATTAAAATGATTATAGTTAACATTTGGATTATACTAGATCTTTTCAACGATTAGATAAATTAAAGACATTTTTTGAGGATTTAATTTTATTCTACATTAGATTTAGTAAGTTCTTAAATCTATCTTTGTGGACATTTTGTTCTTAAAATTACAATTTAAAGCTTATCGTGAATTTACAAGAAAGCTTGGATGTACAAAGTCAATTTAAGGAAATCTTTTTTGCGGGTGGGTGTCTATGGGGAGTTCAGGAGTTTGTTCGCCATTTACCTGGGGTTGTAAACACGGAAGCGGGAAGAGCTAATGGATCAAGTAAAAATACGGATGCTGTCTATGATGGCTACGCTGAATGTGTTCGGACAATTTATGATCCTGATCATGTAAGCATTAAAAAATTGATGGAATACTTTTTTGAAATTATTGATCCATATAGTCTAAATAAACAAGGTGATGATGAGGGCGAAAAATACAGAACCGGAGTTTACAGTCGTAGCCAATCTCACCTGTTTTCTGCAAAACAATTCATAAATGAAAGAGATGATGCATCTAAGATCATGGTCGAAGTTTTGCCATTAGTTAATTATGTGAGAAGCGACGAAGAACATCAGGATCGCTTGAAACTATACCCAAATGAAAAATGTCATATTCCAAAAGCGCTTCTTCACAAGTACCGGGACGGATTCCCAATAGAGGGAAAGGCACTTTGATTACATTCCTGTTTTATTTTGATTTATAAACTAAGCCGAAGACGGGCTTGTAATTGAATTAAATCCGAGTGGGCAGGAAAGTGCTGAACTGATTCCGCGTAGAATTTGGATTTCCACATCAGTTGTTTTTCCATCGTGATCAATCGTCCGTGCACAGGCGTCAAGAAGTGATCTTTTCCCAACTGCACTTAATTTGTTCAATCGTTCGAGTGCTTGATCCATAGAAGACAGTCCACAGCTTTCCTTGTCCGGTACAGGAATGTCATAATTTCGATCGAGGGCACGAATTCCGTCCTTAAAAGAAGGTTTTGGATCCGCACCATCCTGACCGTGGTGAGATAATGCACCAAGAATAATAGAACATTCAGGTAATCTGCTTTTTATAGAAGCGCGTCCATGCAACTGTTCTCTTGGGGAATGTGTCTTTCCGAAATCGAATTCGATTACCTTATGCATGCACCATTCAAAGAGATCTATGCTTTGATCGGCTCCAATTAATTGAATCATTAATGCTTGAAAGTTTGAAAACTGCCGGCTCGAGAGCTCGGCCATGGCAGGGCGGGTTTCTTCAACCAGAATGAATTTTTGTTCGGGAGATAATTTGGTCAGTTGAGTTGTGGTTCTTTCAGTCTCATTGGAAGTTCCAGGTTCGGAGTGAAAATTAATCATTTCAATTTGTTTGTTTTTGACCGTTTGATCTTTCGAATCTAAGAGCATGGCAAATAATAAACAACGGGCACCAAATGGTTCCTTAGCCTGATTAATGAGGGCCTCTGGGATAGAGGAAATTACTGTTCGAACCTGATGTAGCTTTTCTTTATCTATTGATTGACTACTTTTAAGGAATGACCGTGCGGAATAACTTTTTCCTCTTGGTCGAACCGGTTTTTGTTGTTGGCTTGATGACACCGCAATGGGGGTTGCCGTGGATGCACCCGCGAAACCTGATACTGCAGAAGTTTGATCAATGCTGGATGCCTGCTGGGAAATTTTATCAGTATTTGGATATGAATTTTTCCAATTTGGATCGATGCGTTTTATTCGAATAGGCAGGGGGGGATGGGTTGCAAACATGCTACTTATACCGGAGCTGAAAAACATGTGGGAAAATTCCTGCGCACCGGCTGATTGAATTTTGGAACCGTGAGAATACCCTCCAATTCGTTTAAGGGCTCCGGCAATTCCATCCGGATTACGGGTGAATTGTACCGCAGATGCATCGGCAAGGAATTCTCTTTGCCGACTGATGGATGCACGAATCATTGATCCGAAAAAGCCACCGATTCCACCTATAATAAGTAAACCTATTCCCAATATGACGAGGGCACCACCTCCGTTGTCTTTGCTGTTTCTTCTTCTGCCTCCTGATACATATGCAACATTAGTCAGGATACGTCCAATGCTGGCAAGAAATACAATTCCAAAAATAATACCGGTTAAGCGAATGTTTATCCGCATATCACCGTTTAGGATATGACTGAATTCATGGGCCATTACACCCTGCAATTGATCCCTGTCGAGTTTAGTGGCACAACCTCGAGTCACTCCAATCACAGCATCACGTGGTGAATACCCAGCAGCGAAAGCGTTAATTCCCTCTTCATCCATCAGGTATACTGGTGGAACCGGCGTGCCCGATGCAATCGCCATTTCCTCAACCACATTAAGGATTTGTCGGGCTAGTGGATCTTTTGTGTTTTGATTAAGTCTTTGTCCGCCCATTGATTCAGCAACCACTTTCCCCCCTGAGGAAAGCCAACTAATTCGGAAAGCACTGGCAAGAAATACGGCTATTATTGTGCCCACGCTAGAAATTACAGCCAATTCAAAGGTCCATGCTAATCCAGCAAGATCTTTTTCAAATCCAACCGCTACTGAGGCCAAACAGAAAATCGAAATGATGATACAAACTACTGCAAGTCCAAATAATAAAAATAGGGAACCACTTAGGCTACGAGCTTTATCCTGTTGTTCAAAGAAATCCATACTCCATGGATCGAGATTTCGATCTAATTAGAATTGTACTTTTGGGGCTTCTTTAATTTTTTTGCTTTCAAATTCGAGGAGCGTGCCATCTTGGCTATGTCCAAACATACCGGCAAAAAAGACCGGAGGGAAGGTTTGCTTATATGTGTTGTAAGCAGTGACTGAGTCGTTAAATGCCTGCCTGGAAAAGGCGACTTTGTTTTCAGTTGAACTGAGCTCTTCCTGTAAATTTGCCATATTTTGATTGGCTTTTAGGTCCGGATAACTTTCTGACAATGCAAAGATACGTCCAAGAGCACCCCCTAGCATGCCTTCGGCTCCAGCCAAACTAGCAATTGCGCCAGCATCCCCAGGGTTTTGAGAAGCAGCCTGTAGGCTACTTTGAGCCTGATTACGCGCTTGGATCACAGCTTCTAGGGTTTCTTTTTCATGGGCCATGTATCCCTTCACTGTCTCGATCAGGTTGGGAATGAGATCATACCTCCTTTGTAATTGAACTTCAATTTGAGAGAAGGCGTTTTCAAAACGGTTTTTCAGCGTGACCAATTTGTTGTATATCCCAACAATGATCATCACTAGGACGATTAAAACTCCGACGATAACAAGGGTGGTGATTAACATATTAAGATAAGTTTATGATTAAGAAAGCAATAGATTTCAAGGATAGTTACAATACTCAACTTTGGTCAAGATGCTATTTTTGACTCCGTATTCACTAGTATCAAATCAATATAAAATAGAAGATAGGTATTTTAAATTATAAATAATATCTTTTTTTATAAAAGATATTATTTAAGTCGGGACAAGGAGCATCGAGGAATTGTTTCTAGTTAACTAAATAGAAAACAGAAAAGAAATTCAGTTGGATAATATCCTGAAAGCGTTAAATCTATCATAAATTAAATCGAAAATAATCAGGAAGAAATAGAAGGGCCGAACAAATAAGCAGTCGTAATTTCTTCTAAAACCATAAGAATTATAATCTGTCTAACATAATACATAGTAATGAAAACTTTATTCCTTCCCTTCCTTTTTCTAGGTTTATTTTTAACAAGCCAGGCAAAAAAACCTAACATTGTCTTTTTCTTTACGGATGATCAAACATCCAGTGCTTTGGGATGTTATGGACATCCTCTCGCCAAGACTCCCAATATTGATCGCTTGGCTATTGAGGGAACAAGATTTGAAAATGCTTTTGTCAGCCAGTCCATTTGCTGGGTAAGCCGGACGACAATCCTCACCGGTTTGACGGGACGAAGTTATGGAGTTCCTGGAACCCATGACATGGCCAAGCCAGAAGCGGTGGAGAAGCTTTATGTGGATTATTTGAGAGAGGCTGGATACCGTACC
>JABGWU010000074.1 GCA_018645475.1 Opitutia bacterium | reverse complement strand
GGGAAATTACTGGCGCAAAAAACTGCCACCGGACCAACAGGACGAAGCATAGCCCGCAAATCTGGCTTGGGTACAGGTTCTCGATCCGCAATAGCCCGGTCAATACGGGCGTCAACCCATGAACCTTCATCCAATAACTTGGCAAACATTCTCAATTGCCCACTCGTTCGTCCAGTCTCTCCTCGCACACGACCTTCAGGTAGTGCCGTTTCACGAGTCATGGTTGAAACCAACTCTTCAACTACCGAGTCAATTCGATCCGCAACGGAACGAAGGAATTTCGCTTTGTCAGCCCCAGATAAAGATGCCATTGGACGAGAAGCCAATTGAGCAAGTTCACAAGCTCGTTCAACTTCGCCTTCTGATGCACAACCGTACTGGACGTCCAAATCATTGCCAGTGGCAGGATTAACCGCGTTAAAAATTGAACCCGTTTGCTCCCCTCGAGAAAAACCAATTATTGAAGTTTCGATCATAATAAATTTTATTTTAAACTGTTATTCCACTGAATTCACCAAGTTGCCAACTAAATCTATAGAAATGGATACTATATCCCCTGCCTGTAAGGAAAAATGATTGCCTGGCACAACGCCTGTGCCTGTCATTAAAAATACTCCTTTTTCAAAACTTGTTTCCCGAAAAAGAAAACCAATGAGTTCTTCCGGGGTTCTCTTCATTTGTGAAAGAGTAGTGTGCCCGGAAAAAAGATTTTTCCCTGAACGAATAATTTCAATAGAAATTTTAGATTCCATAGATAAAGGCTCTTTTGGCACATATAAACCCGGTCCCAAACAGGCACATTTATCATAAGTCTTTGCCTGCGGAAGGTATAATGGATTTTCCCCTTCAATACTCCTGGAAGAAACATCATTCCCAATGGTGTATGCTACAATCTTTCCTGAACTAGTGGCAAATAGAGTAAGTTCTGGCTCGGGAACATCCCAACTGGAGTCTTGTCTAATCCTAAAAGATTGATTGTGTCCGACCACCCGGGATGGAGTAGCTTTAAAGAAGATTTCTGGACGATCCGCCTGGTAAACTCGGCTGTAAAAATCCCCGCCTCCTGCATCTTGAGATTCTTCCATTCTTGCCAGTCGGCTCGAATGATAGGTCACTCCTGCTGCCCAAACCTCCTGATTTCCAATCGGTGGAAGTAAATTTTCAATGAGAAACAATTTGGTGCTGGAAACTTTTTCAGAAGTTTCCCACTTTTCTTCTAAAAAAATCCTTAGATTATCATTGTTAATTAACTGGTCCCAGTCGAGAGATTCATCAATTAAACGGGACTCCTTATTGTGATCAATTAAAAAGCCTTCGGTGGTTTTGTACAAATGCATGAAGATAACTATAAATAGAATAAATTCTGCATAAGAACAGAACTCCTAATTAGTGGGCAACTGAAAACAAACCACAGATTGATCATCCCTTGCATACACTCGATCTTTAACAAAAGCAGGATGAGCCCAAGTCTTAGCCGTTATTTGCTCGCGCCAAAATTCATTAAAACCCTCTTTTCCTAACGACAGATAAACAAGCTCCCCTTCAGCATTTAGGGCAAATGCGTCACCATCTGATTGGCTCCAAACAAGGCTCGCATGTGGATTTCTATCTTGGCTGGTAATTTGATGATTATCACGCCAAAATATTCTTCCGGATTTTATTTCAAAAGCAGTCAATCCGTGCGATCGATCAAGCAAATAACAAACGCCGTTCCGACAAAGTGCCTGTGACATTAAACCACGAAGGTTTTTCTCATCGGACCACAATAATTTGGCTTCGCTGGCTTTTTCTCCCAATTTTATAGCACGAGTACCATGCCAATATCCGCTAACCAAAACGATACCATGGTGAAAAATTGGTTTGGTAATGGAAACTCCATACTTCACCTTGTATGGAATTTCCCAAAATGATTTACCGCCCCCAACTGGTAAAGACATAATTCGATTTGGACCCCAGCAGATTAATTGGGTAAATTCAGTAGAAGACAGAATTAATGGAGGGGCATATCCAGCCATATCGTCGGAACCAGTTCTCCATTGTGTTTCGCCGTTTTGTTGCGAAAGAGCAATTAAACTACCCGTTGGCTGACAACCAGCATGGTAAACGACTACATTTTCATAAAGTAAAGGAGAACTTGAAAAACCCCAAATAGGAAGGGTTGCATTTTCTTCCTCAACTAAATCGCGTATCCAAAGCTTGTCGCCAGTTAGCGCATCCAAGGCAAAAGCCATACCTCTGGCTCCAAAACCAAAAGCTCGACCATTTCTTATGGTTATGGATGCACGAGGGCCTTTCCCGTACCCCATATCTGAATAATCGGCAGGATAGGAAAAGGTCCAAACTTCTTTACCCGTATTCGCATCCAAACATACAACCCGCTCGATTCCTTCGCTTGCATTAATGGAAGGGCGATCCATTAGGTAAACCAGTCCGTTTTTTACGGTGACTCCAGAATAACCGGGATAAATTTTTGTTTTCCAAATTCTTTTTAACCCATCTTCAGGGAGGAACTTCGATACACGAACTCCATTCCAACTACCATCCCCACTTGGGCCACGCCACTCGGGCCAATCCTCTCCAAATAATGATGAAACAAAACCGAAGAAAAAAAGAATCCAAAAAAACTTCATTCCATTATTTTTTACCAACCCTTAGGAAATCGTACAAACTCTGAGCCAATTTGGGACCAATTCCCTCGATTTTTTGAATTTCTTCCGGGGTTGCTTTACGCAGATTTTCTAAGGATCCAAAATAATTTAATACTAAAACTCTTCGAACTTTTCCGAGACCTTTAAAGTCATCCAATATTGATTCTTTAATCCGCTTACTCCTCAAGTCCGCATTGTACTGATTCGCGAACCGATGAGCTTCATCCCTGACCTGTTGTAGCATGCGTAATCCTACATCTTTGGGATCAAGTATAATTTCTTCGCGCTCATCCGGAAAAACAATGGTCTCCTCCCGCTTTGCCAATCCAATTAAACAGGGTGGATCCACTTCCAAATCGCTAAAAGCTTTCATTGCTGAGCTTACCTGCCCTGCCCCTCCGTCAATAACAATCAAATCTGGAAATTCTTGGCCTGCTTGAAAAAGGCGGCCATATCTTCGCCCAACAACCTCCTCCATTGATCGAAAATCATCATTCCCTTCAAAACTTTTAATTTTATATCTCCGATAAGATCTTTTATCCGACTTTCCCGACACAAAACGAACCATGGATGCGACCACGAAGGTACCTGAAACATGAGAAATATCAAAGCACTCAATGACCGCAGGTGGGCGAGCCAATTTCAAAACTTCACTTAATCGCTCCAAGCCGGCCCAATTTCCACCATCAATCGTCGGCCAAGTCTTAGTAAACCTGCGGGTTTTTTTAATCGTTTTTGAGAGTGCCGTTGCCAAATCTCGAAATTCTGCCGCCCGTTCAAATTCCATAGCCTCCGCATACTTTTGCATTTTTTCTCTCAGTTCAGCTAACCAACTTTTTGCTTTTCCTTCCAAAAATGAACAGGCTTCTTCTACCCGTTCACCATATTCTTCTTTGGTTGTTTCATTATGTCCGGAAAAAATCTCTGCCCTTACATCATCGTATAATTGATATTTTCCATCTTTTAATTTCACCGGATTTGCATCGGACAGTAAAATACCAAATTTCTTCCTCATTTCTGATAATGTGGAACGCAAGAAACCAGCCTGTGCAAATGGGCCGTAATAATGTGAACCATCATCCTTTTTATGTCGACATAACCGAAATCTGGGTAGTTCATTCTGCAGATCGACTCGGACTAATAGAAATTGTTTATCGTCTGTAAAATCAGTGTTATATCTGGGTTTGTATTCCTTGATTAACTTACCTTCTAATAAGAGAGCTTCCGTCTCATTCTTGGTTTCGTGAATTGAAATTTCACATACCATCTCCACCATTGCCGCAATCTTTGGTTGTGCCCTCACAAATCTTCTGGAGCCCTGAAAATAACTACTCACTCGTCTCTTCAAATTCTTTGCTTTTCCTACATAAATAACATGGCCCAATCGATCCTTCATCAAATAAACCCCCGAGCCCTGTGGTAAGGCTCGAATAAACTTACGAATTTCGACTTTCTGATTTTGCATTGGCAATCTTTAAAATCTAGAGTACTTTAATATTTGGCAAATATACAAATTACAACCTTTGACCCTTAAAAACAACTTACTATGAGTTCGACCATCCGCGTCGAAACGATTACCTTAGGAGATGAACTTCTTCTTGGTATTCGTGAGAACGCCCACCTCACTTACCTTGGTAATCAACTCGCTCATCATGGGCTGGAACCTGCCGCCAACCTCGTAATCCGGGACAACCCCGAGGACATTCGCCTATTTTTTTCTGACGCGTGGACAAGATCAGATTTAATTATCACCACAGGTGGATTAGGCCCGACTACGGATGATATTACTCGAGAGAATATTGCCCAAGCTTTAGGAGAACAACTGGTTTTTGATCCACTTATTGAAATGGCACTCAAGGAAAGATTTAGCCAACTAAATCGTGCAATGCCAGAAATAAATCTCAGGCAATGTTATCGCCCGGGAAATGCGGAAATTTTAAAAAATCCATACGGAACAGCCCCTGGACTCTGGCTCAAAAAAGATAACAAGATTTTGGTTATGCTTCCGGGCCCTGCCCGGGAAATGCATCCTATGTTTGAAGAACAAGTTGTTCCGCGCCTTCAAAAGGAAGGAATTTTCCCTGAAATTGACTGCTATTTACAAATCCGAACAGCTGGCATTGGAGAATCCACGGTCGCTGAAAAAGTAGAACATTTATTTAAAGGAAAAGATGCACTTATTGTTGGATACTGTGCTCACGCGGGAATGGTGGACATCCGATTAAGTTCACTGGATTCAGATGTTCTAAATGATGAAGATTTGCACTCTTTAGCAGATGCCTGTCGCGATGCACTGGGAGAAGATTTTGTTTGCTTGGGAGATCGAACTATCGCAGAAGTAATTTTCAGAGAACTTCGCAATCTTGACAAAACTCTCGCGGTCGCAGAATCATGTACAGGAGGTCTACTTTCTTCCTCTTTTACTGAAATTCCCGGTATTTCCAAAGTATTTCATGGTGGTGCAGTTTGTTATCACAATGATGCAAAGGTTCAAATGCTTGATGTTCCCGAGAGCATGCTCGAACAACACGGTGCAGTTAGCGAGGAAGTTGCGATTGCCATGGCTACTGGAGCCTGTGAGAAATATGGTGCAGACTATGGACTGAGCGTGACTGGTTTTGCGGGACCTTCAGGGGGTACCCAAGTACTTCCAGTCGGGTCTATATATTTGGGATATTCATCTCCTGTTGGGGTATGGGCCAAGAAATTAAATCTACGAGGAGACCGAGCATCCAATCGAAGACGTGCCGCAACGGGTGCCCTAGATTGGATGAGAAGAAAACTGAGGAAATATAAATTAGAGGAAGTGTTTGCTGCGGCCGATTCAGATAACTTCGATATTTAATTTCTTTTTTCCCTCTTACCTAATTTGCTACTTCTAATATGGCTAATGACGCACTCTTTGCGATCGTAGGAGACGACGATTATCTCGTTCGAAAACGGGCAAAAGAAATTTTTGAAGAACACATTGATCAATTTCCTGACGATCTTTCCCGTGAGCAAATTGATGGTCGAGCTGACCGAGTTGAAGATGTGGAACGTATTCTCAACGAAGCAAAAACCGCCGGACAAACCATGTCCTTATTTGGGGGAGGAAAATTGGTTTGGATAAACGAAGCTAATTTCATTAACCAGACTCGGGTGGGAGCGGCCCAAGGTTCCAAGGAAGCCTTAGAAGGAATCAAATCGTTTTTAGGAAATTTGGGAGACACCAAGGTTATATTATCAGCCTGTCCAGTCCACCGTGGTCATGGATTTGTAAAATGGCTCCAAAAAAATTCCACTTACGAAGATGTAGCAAAGAATGAAAAAGAGGATGTTGCGTTTAGGCGGTTGGTGGAAGAAACTGCACTAGCTTGTGGTATATCTTTTGCAAATGGAGCACTCGAATTCCTAGCCGGTAAAATTGGTGCCCATCCAAGACTCGGCGTGGAAGAGACAAAAAAACTTGCATCTTATCTCGGTGAAGATGGGGGAGAGGTAACCGAAGAATTAATCATGGAACTTGTTCCTGATTTTGGGGAAGGCGATTTTTTTGAAGCCACTGAAGCTTTTTTCTCTGGAAATTTAAAATGGGCCCTGGAATCAATCGATCGACATTTTTTCCATGCCAAAGATGCGCGTCCCCTGCTCAGTAATTTACAAAACCGTAATCGTCTGCTGATTCAACTCCGCGTACTTGTTGATGGGGGTGAACTTGATCCCAATACCCGATTAAGCAAAGATCAACTCGAAAGAATTGGTCAAAAACACGCTCATCATTTTTCCGGTACAGGGGATAAGACTACTCTTAATTTATTTTCACAAAATCCTTGGTTTTTAGGTAGGATGCTACCCGTTACAAAAAAATTCAACACTCGTCGCTTAATAGATTTACAAGCCGATTTAATTGGAGCCTTTGAAAAACTTTTATCTCAACCAAAAGAAGAACAACCAAATATTATTAAGGACTTGGCCATACGAACCCTGACATAGCAATTAAAACACGCCTTTCTCCTTGCTTAGAATTTTCTGACATCTAAATACTTATTTATGAAAACTATATTTTATTTCTCGTTGCTTATTATCGTTAGTACTTTTGCACAGGCCGAAGTAAGTAATTCCGAACTCAATCAAAAACTTGATCTCATTCTAAATAAAATGAATATTATCGAGCAAAGGGTAAACAAGTTGGAATCAGATAACACAGAAGTTAAAAAGGAAATTCTCAAAGTAGAAGAAACGGCAACCCAAGCAATTTCCGCGACAAATTCTATTTCTATTCCCAATGACCCAGTTGAAAAAAAGTCCTTCTTTTCCAACCTGCGAAATCAATTAAAAAGTGAAGAAGCAAAAGCGTCCGGACCATGGACAAATTTAGAAAACTGGTCTAAAATAAGAAAAAATATGACCGACTTTAATGTGCGAAAATTATTAGGTTCTCCACACAAGATAAAAAATTCTCTCAGCCCACGAATTGAACATGTATATAAATACACCGGAGATTTAAATGCAGATGGTATAGAGGAAGAAGGAATTGTTAATATAACAAATGGACGAGTTCATTCATTTGAATCTCCAAGCCCTCGTTAATTCTAGAAATATAATTTTCCATCGTAGTAACATAAGATGGTTAATTAATATAGGAGTTGTTAGTTTAAGAATATATTGTTTCTAAAATCCAGTTGACTTTTTATTAATTATTTTCATAATTATAATTTAATTTATTCACCAGTGGTGGATATTTTTAACAAACAAACAAACAAACAATACTATGAAAAACAAAATATTAGCCTTATTTGCTAGTCTTAGCATGAGCGGTTTCGTATTTGGTGATATCCAAATTGGCGAAAATGTTACCATTAAGGGTTTCCTTGATGCTTCTTAT
>JABGWU010000073.1 GCA_018645475.1 Opitutia bacterium | reverse complement strand
TTATTTCCAGGAACAGGCTTTTTTAAGAAGAATCGTTCACCCTTAGATAATGCACAAGCCAAAGAATGGTTCTTGGAGGCTGAATCTGCTGAATCAGATGGTGATACTAGAGATGCACTTTCATTGTATGAGAAATTTTCTAAACGAAGATCCGATTTTCGTATTGTTAGAAATAAAGTAGAAATTCAAATAGGTCCTGAGTCACTTTACAGGGCAGCAAACTTACGCGAAAAAAGTGGGGATTGGCAAAAAGCTTTTGAACATCTTCGATTAATAGCCGAGGCTTACACTGATTATGATTTTGAAAGGGTCGCAGAATCATTGATGAGAATTGCAGAGCGACTTGCTAAAGAGAAATTGCCCCGTAAGTGGGGAGTTCTTCCTCGCTTTCGTTCCGGTAGTCAAGATCGATTAAGGCTCAATCAAATAGCGGGTCTCGCTAGAGGACCCAGGTTTGCACCAAGAGCTCTTATGGCACTATCCGAAATTGCTTTGAAAGATAATAAAGAAGAGGAGGCAGTGGATGCGTTGGAAAGGTTAACAAATTTATATCCTGATAATTATCTTTGTGAAGAAGCCTATTTTATTTTAGCTAAGATATTTGAGGATCGTGTGGCTGGTCCTTCGTATGACCAGGGTGCAACTTTAAAAGCATTAAATTTTTATGAAGACTATTTAATACTATTTGCTAAGTCCCCACCACAAAGTAAGCATGAGGAATTGGAGGATTATAAAATTCGTTTGGAGGAAGCTAAAAAAAGGGTTTTACTGGCTGAAGTTGGTCGAAAAAAAATGCGAGAAACACTTGCTGCGAGTAAGGTTGAAGTAGGCGAATATGTAGAAAAGTATGGAAAATATTATCTTGTAAATTGGAAGGATTTAGGGAATCGACCGGCATTGCAGTTTTATAATGAAGCTATTACCATTGCTCCTGAATCAAAAGCTGCAAGGGAAGCTGAAAGTAAGGTTGCTGAACTTCGAAGTGGCGATGAATAAAATTTATTCGCCGAAAATAATTTTATTATTAATTTTATTATCTGGGTGTAAATACAGAGCCTCCGAATCAAGATATGGTAATGATAAGCGAATCTACATTGAATTCGTTCAAAACCAATCGTTAGCACCTCAACTTGGTCCTCTGGTAGCCCATAAAGTGAGTGAACACTTGTTACGAAGGGGGCACTTTGAAGTTACATCAGATCTACAAACCGCGGACTTGGTTGTTCAAATTTCATTATTGGATTACACTAAAAATTCTGAAATTTACAACCCAAAGGATACTTTGTTAGCTGCAGGTTTCCGTTTAAATATTAATGCAGTGGTTAGTCTTTTTAATCGTAATGGAAAGCTTTTAATCGATAAAGCTATTGTGAATGAAAATGCATCCGTATTACGAAAAGATTCACTGACAAAACCTTTGGATAGGCAGGCTCTTTTATCATTATCTGAATCTATGGGTAGCCAAATTTCACAACTTATCGAAAATTCTAAGTGGTGATAAAAAAATTATAATTATGGAGAAAATATTAGCCCCTTCCATTCTCGCTGGCAATCATGCCAATCTGAAGAACGCTCTCAATATTGCCGAACAAGATGGACGAAAGTGGATTCATCTCGATATTATGGATGGCCATTTTGTCCCTAACTTAAGTTTCGGACCACAAACTGTTGCCGACTTAAGGAGAGAATCCGAACTTTTTTTTGATGTGCATTTAATGCTCGATAATCCTCATCTTTATGTTGATGCCTTTGCTCGAGCAGGTGCTGATTTAATTACTATTCACATTGAACCTTCATACGATCATTTAGAAACGATTCATCAAATTCGTTTGTTAGATAAAAAAGTGGGCATTGCAATAAATCCGAGTACACCAATCGATGATATTTTAGATGTTATTAATTCAATAGAACTTGACTTGGTCCTATGTATGACAGTTAACCCCGGATTTGGTGGGCAAAGTTTTATACATGATGTATTGCAGAAAGTCGAAAAACTTGCTGCTATCCGAGATGAAATATCAAGTAACTATATGATAGAAGTTGATGGGGGCGTTGGACCTGAACATATACAACCTTGCTTAAATGCTGGAGTGGATGTGTTTGTAGCAGGAACTGCGTACTATAAAGGAAACGATTCTGAACGCAGAGCCTTTTCTGAGTCTGTAGGAGAGAAAACTTAAACCTTAATAAATGGTGCCATAACTAGTGCCACCACAGACATTAATTTGAGTAAAATATTAAGGGAAGGCCCGGAGGTATCTTTAAGCGGGTCACCAACAGTGTCACCCACAACTGTCGCCTTATGAACATCACTGCCTTTTCCGTACTTTTCTCCGCCCATTTCATAACCTTCTTCAACCATCTTTTTGGCATTGTCCCAAGCTCCCCCTGCATTTGACTGAAAGAGTGCCATGAGTACTCCGGATGCGGTTACACCAGCAAGTAAGCCACCAAGCATAACGGCACCACCTCCAAAGCCGATAGCGACCGGTGTAAGGATTGCAACTAATCCAGGTGCCACCATTTCTTTAATCGCAGATTGGGTTGAAATTTCAACACATTTTCCATACTCCGCAGAGTCAATAGCTTCATCAAATTTAACTCTTTCGTCTTCTGACCACTCACTTGAAGGTTTACCATCATTCTTAGACATGATGACAAGAGCACTCTTTAAGGCGGGGATTTCCTTAAATTGTCTACGCACTTCTTGGATCATGGCCATTGCCGCACGACCCACTGCACCCATTGCTAAGGCACTAAACAGAAAAGGAAGCATTGATCCTATAAATAAACCTGCCATTACTTTGGGGGTAGAAACATCAATTACATCTATGCCCGCAGTCTCTTTAAAAGCGGCAAAGAGTGCAAGAGCGGTAAGTGCAGCAGAACCAATTGCAAAACCTTTACCGATAGCTGCTGTTGTATTTCCAACAGCGTCAAGTTTATCAGTTCTTTGACGAACTTCACTTGGAAGTTCTGACATTTCAGCAATTCCACCAGCATTATCTGAGATGGGCCCGTATGCATCGACTGCCAATTGAATTCCGGTGTTTGAAAGCATTCCAACCGCAGCAATTGCAATTCCATAAAGTCCTGCCAATTCATAGGCACCAACTACGGTCGCGGCTAAAATAAGAATAGGAAATGTTGTTGAAATCATACCGATACCAAGACCAGCAATAATGTTTGTTGCGCTACCTGTTACAGACTGTTCAACGATTGATTTTACAGGTTTTGTGCCTGTGCCGGTGTAATGTTCAGTAATTTTCCCAATAGCAAGTCCAGCGATTAAACCAATTATAATAGCAAAGAAGACACCGTCTGATGTGTATTCATTTCCTCCATAATTCCATGATTCTGGCATAAAGTGATTTATGGCAATGTAAGAACAAATGATCATTAGAATAGAAGATGCAAATTCGCCTTGATTTAAAGCTTTATGGGGGTCTCCTCCATCTTTGACCTTAACTAAGAATGTTCCGATGATTGAAGTAACAATTCCAATGGCCCCTAAAATTAAAGGAAGGAATACAGGAGATAAATTATTTAATTCATCTTGAAAATTTGTTGCTCCAGCCACCATGGCAGCTCCTAAAATCATGGTTCCGATAATTGAGCCTACATACGATTCAAAAAGGTCTGCACCCATGCCTGCAACATCTCCGACATTATCGCCCACATTGTCTGCAATAGTGGCAGGGTTCAGTGGGTGATCTTCGGGAATACCAGCTTCAACTTTGCCTACTAGGTCAGCTCCAACATCGGCAGCTTTTGTGTAAATTCCACCACCAACTCGTGCAAACAAGGCGATAGAAGAAGCCCCAAAAGAAAATCCAGTTAGAACAGATAGGGTAGTGTTAAGTGCTTCACCTCCTTCAAATGCTTTAAACGAATCTGCGAAGAAAGCGAATAAACCACCCAAACCAAGAATGCCAAGTCCAACTACACCAAGTCCCATTACTGATCCTCCTGCGAAAGCGACCTCCAATGCCTTTCCTAAACTTTCTCTTGCTGCATTAGTAGTTCTTACATTTGCTTTTGTCGCAACCACCATTCCAAGATATCCAGCGAGTGCGGAGCAAAATGCCCCA
The DNA here is from genome assembly GCA_018645475.1 of Opitutia bacterium. Lineage (GTDB taxonomy): Bacteria > Verrucomicrobiota > Verrucomicrobiia > Opitutales > Seribacteraceae > Seribacter. The sequence goes on along the minus strand of JABGWU010000073.1, from coordinate 9,273 downwards.
ACCACAAATGAGATAGCAACAAAAGCGTGGCTATTAGGGTTATTTGAGCCACTCCACCCAAGAAGCACGGCCACAGCTATAACAAAAATAAATAGAATCTTATATTCCGCTTTCAAGAATGCCATTGCACCTTCCTGAATACTAGAAGCAATTTTTGCCATTCTTGGTGTTCCCTCAGAGTGGGCGTTTATTTGTTTTGTTTTCCACCATGTGAAAACAAGTGCGAGTGCACCAAAGACTGGTATAATAAGAACAAGGTTGTCTATATTCATATAGTAAGTGAGGGAGATTTTTAGACCATTATGGTAAAATTCACCTAAAACATAAATGCAAACTTTTGACAATAACATTGTAAAGATAAGACCTTCAATCTTGCATTATTTTCTAAAATGAACACCATAATAACAATGAATAATCTGCTGTTACTTCCTCTTGTTGCCGTTCTTTTCTTTTTTGTATCTTGCCAAAATAGTTATCGGCAGGCTACTCCAAGCAATCCTACGGGACAAGGTATAGTTGGCGTCAGTGATGATGCCTATCAAGTAACTGCCGAAGAGTACGGCAACTTTTTTGAATCTAGATATGGATTACTGTTTCAAAAGTTCAATGATCGCCCATTCACAGGAAGAATTTTAACTATAGAAAAAGGCGATAGCGGTGATTATGTATCAGCAGATGAATCTTGGACAGAAGGTAAAAAAGACGGGGTTAGTTCAAGGTGGTTTTCCAATGGTGTTAAAATGTACGAGAGGAATTATAGCGAAGGTCGTTGGCATGGTACGGTCACAAGATGGTGGCCGAACGGTCAAAAGATGTATGTTCGTGCATACACAAATGGTACACGACATGGCAATGAAGCCACTTGGCGGTCTGACGGTTCACCCATTCAATTATCTAAAAAGCCTTTTATTTCTACTCGACCATTGAAATCCGTCGAAGCACCTGAAACCCAAAACGAACCTAGTGATATTGTATCTCCCCCTGAGCCGAATGTTTTTCCAGCTTCAACTCCTGTCTTAACCGAAAAACCTCAGTTTAACCCGGCAGTTAATGAAACTCCCGAACCTTTTCCTTCCCTTCCTGCGGTTGATCCAAAAGAAACTACTGAATCCTTTCCGGTTATTCCACAATCACCTGCACCGTCTGAGGATTTTCCTGCATTGCCAGACATGCCAGATAGTAATCCGCCTAGTATTCCAAGTGATGATAATTTTCCTCCTCTTCCCTCTGTTGAACCAGTGCAGTCTGACGATTTACCTAGTATTCCTGAAACTGGTGATTCTGGATTCCCTGCATTACCTGGTTCCAATGAATCACCTTCCGATTCCCTGCCTGTATTTCCTCCAAGTGAAGAAGGTCTCCCTGCACTTCCTGGTGTAGATTCAGTCGAAAATGATCTTCCAGCATTCCCTGATACTGCTCCTTCAGGTGGTGATCTCCCTCCACTACCAGGACTACCAGATGCGGGAGAGGATGATCTTCCTTCCTTGCCTAGTCTCCCAGATGCAACTGATAATGATTTACCTCCTTTACCTGGTTTGCCAGGGGAAGACATTAATGGGGATTTGCCTCCATTTCCTGGTGCTGATTCTTCTGATAGTGGATTGCCTCCTCTCCCAGGATTTCCAGAGTAATATTCTTAGCCATAGAATGTTAGTAAATAAAATTCATTAAATGGCACTTTTTTTGTAGGGATAAATTATACTTTTCCCCCTATTTATGTTTATTGAATATTAGTTCAATTGGTCAGATTATAATAAAATTTAAGGCATAAAGAATCCATGACGGAAGAAAATATTACATCTGCTGACGCTAATTCAACCAACTGTTGCGACGAAGATTCTAGGAGAAAATTTATAGTTGTTTCAACTTTGGCAGTATCTGCGGTTTGTGGAGTTTTTCCCTTTGCTGCTGGTGTAACCACCATTTTAGATCCGGTCAAAAAAAGTGCAGGGGATAAAGAAAAAGTCCCTTGGACAAAAGTTGTGCCATTGGCAAGTCTTTCAGAAGATGGGAAACCAGCCAAATATGAGATTATTTTGGAACAAGTTCAGGACGCTTGGACAACCTACAAAAATGTTCCTGCTGGAGCGGTTTATTTAACTCGAAAGGGGGAAGGAGTAACCGCATTCAATTTAAAGTGCCCACATTTGGGTTGTGCAGTGGACTATCGCTCAAAGTCTAATGATTATTTTTGTCCCTGCCACAACAGCACATTTGGACTTGATGGTTCCGTCACCGATGTAAAAAGTCCCAGTCCCCGGGGATTGGATACAATGGATACCAAAGTGGAAGGTGGGTTTGTATGGATTCGCTTTCAACAATTTCGTCCAAATATTGTGGAAAAAGTTCCTCTCTCATGAACAAATTTTTAGATTGGTTGGACGATCGTTCAGGTATTCGCAGTCTTGTGAAAGAGGCTCTTTACGAAAAAGTTCCAGGTGGAGCAAGGTGGCGTTATGTTTGGGGAAGTTGCTTAACCTTTGCTTTTTTTACTCAGGTTGTTACAGGCACTCTTCTATGGATGTCATATAGCCCAAGTGCACAAACTGCATGGGAAAGTGTTTACTTTATCCAGTATCAGGTTTGGGGTGGTTGGTTCTTAAGGGGCGTTCACCATTACATGGCACAAGCCATGATTGTGCTACTGGTTTTACATTTAATGCAGGTTATGATCGATGGGGCGTATAAGGCCCCAAGAGAATTGAATTTTTGGTTTGGAATTGCTCTTTTAGGCGTAACTTTAGCTCTTTCCTTAACAGGTTATCTTTTACCGTGGGACCAAAAAGGCTTTTGGGCGACAGCGGTGGCTACTAATCTTGTTGCAGAAGTTCCACTTGTTGGCCCGATGCTCCAAAAAATTGTGGTTGGTGGGGTTGAATATGGACACCAAACAATAACTCGCTTTTTTGCTCTTCATGCAGGTGTTCTTCCGGGGGCATTAATTGCACTAGTTGTCGGACATATATACCTGTTTCGAAAACATGGTATCCATGTTAAAGAACCACGCCCCAAGAGGGATTCTTATTTTTGGCCGGATCAAATTCTTAAAGACGGTGTTGCTTGTTTGGCGGTTTTACTAGCGGTTGTATTTCTCACTCTTTATTTTAAGGGAGCACCTTTAGGGCCTCCAGCTGACCCTTCGAACGAGTTTCCCGCCAGGCCCGAATGGTACTTTTTATTTCTTTTTCAATTATTGAAGTATGTTCCTGCATTTTGGGGAGCTGTTATTATACCATTGGTTTTTGGACTTCTTATTTTTCTTCAACCATTCATTGGAGCTTCCCGAAAAGGACACCAGTTTAATGTTGGCTTTTGGTGGTGTTTAATTGCTGGTGCCGCAGGACTGACCTTTTTGGCTTTCTCTGAAGATCAGGCAAATGTTAACCACGGGGCTGCCGTGAGAGAGGCAGATTGGCAGGCCCAACGGGTTGTACAAATTGCTCAAGAGGATGGCATTCCACCTACCGGAGCGGTTACTTTATTGCGGGAGGATCACCAAAATCGAGGGCGACGTATTTTCGCTGCACATTGTTCAAGTTGCCATCGTTACAAGGGTCATAATGGCCGTGGCTATTCAGTTGAGGAAGATCAATCCGCACCCGAATTGGCTGGCTTTGCCAGCGTTGATTGGGTAACTAAATTGTTAAATTATGAGCATTATGTGTCACCTGAATATTTTGGAGGAACTGCCTTTAAAGAAGGAACTATGGCTAATAAGGTTTTAAAAAAATTTGATGAGGAAGAAACAAAATTACTTCCGCAAGTTGCACTCCTTTTATCTGATCTAGCAGAGTTACCGTATCAGGAACCTTTAGAGGAAGAGCAACGAGAAAGGTATATGGATATTTTTTACGATGATCTTGCTTGTATTGATTGTCATGACATCGATTCTGAAGGGGAAGGCTCGGCCCCGGATTTAACAGGTTATGGTTCAAAAAAATGGATGGTTGATTTTATCGTTAACCCTGAGCATGAAAGATTCTATGGAAAGAAAAATGACCGGATGCCTGCTTTTGGCAGAGATGATAAACTTTCCATGGAGGAGATAGAGATAGTGATTGATTGGATTCGATCCAAACCAGCTAGCGAATAAGTTATTTCTTTTTGATGATATTTTGTTTGGATTTTTTCTTTGGTAAATGCTATTTGATAAACTTAGTCAGTGAATATTCTAGTTAAAAAAGATAATCAAATATTTGGACCGCATTCGCGCGAAGAAATTCTAGAATTTCTTGAAGACGGAGAATTAAGTGTCGATGACTTGGCTGCGGAAGGTGGAGAAGAAAATTGGCAACCACTGAGCGAACTTCTTTCTTCCGAAGATAAGAAAGCTGCTGATTCCTCTCTTTATGATCAGTTTGAAGATGACGAAGTTGATTATGAGAAGTTAAAGGAGTGGGAAGATGTATTTATGGATGAAGATGAGGTTGTAAGTGGAAAATCTTCGTCAGAGGAGGTGGAGCAAGAGACCACTGTCACTGAACCAACTCCTGTAGCTACTCCCGAAATTCCACCACCCGATTCCTCGTCACCACCTGTACCACCTCCTTTGGAACCGGACATTTCTTCTGCCACCCTTCAAGAGAAATCATTTCCTCAAACATCAGCTGACCCCGGCCAGGAATATGTGCCTCCACCTTCTCCATCCGTACCATTACCCCCCCCGCCCACTGCTCCAGTAGCCAAAGAGGTTAAGGAAAAACCGGTTTCCCGAGCTGGTCGAGATCGAATTTCTAGCTCTCGCAAGATCAAGGGGCTTAATAACAAGCAGACTGTCATTGTGGTTAAAGGGGACGGGATAATAGCAAAGATTTACTCCACATCTTTAGTTTTTATTATTCTATTTATCGTAATGGCAATTCTTGGATTTGCTGGTCTACTTTTTGCTCCGGATAGAACAGCCTCGATTTTAAAAAAAGTCGGAGTTCCAGTAGAATTAATCGAATCCATTACAGCACCTGAAGAAAGTCGTTAATCAGTTTGATGAATATTTATGTTTCTAGAGATGGGCAAACTTTTGGACCTTACACTACTGAGCAAGCGAATGAATTTTTACAGGGAGGGCAGCTCTTAGCTACCGATTTAGCCCTGTACGAAGGCCAGTCAGAATGGCAAACCTTAGGCTCGCTACTCGGAATTGTTTACCAACCTATTTCCCAAGTGATAGTTGATCAATCACCTGAGCGGGAACATTCACCACATACTCAAGCCGCGACACCTAAACCAGTCGTCAAGGAAAAGAAACGCGTTGGAGTGAAAATGAATCAGGGTCAATCTATTGTGGTAGCAAAAGAGAAAAGTTTGGTTTCTCGCATATTATCAACCATTATCGTTTTTGGAGTAACATGTATTGTGGTTTGCGGTGTAGTTGCCGGTCTTTATTTTGCTTTTCCGAGTAAGGTTAGCCCGATTATGAAAAAGTTTGGTTTTGTGAGCCAAGAACCTGTCTCCAAAGAAGCTAAATTGATGTCGGTCGATAAAGAAATCCCTAAGAACCCTCTTGAAATTACCTTGAATGATGAGGATTGGCAAAGACTTCGGTCTACAAATGTCATCTTGTTGGCTACGGATAATGGTGCTGGATTTCGGGTTATATCTCCTCCCGAAAAAGAGCAGGGTCTTAATGACGAAGACTTGCAGGCTTTAATTCCTATATCTTCCAAAATTCTATCTCTTGATTTAACTTACGCAGAAATTAGTGATCGTGGAATTACTGTACTTTCAAAATTTGAGAATTTACAACGATTGTATCTAGAAGGAAACAAAATGGTAACGGTTCAGGGTCTTGCCGATTTAAAAAACCTTGTAAATCTGACTTATTTGAATCTTGTGCGGATCGAATTTAATGAAGAATTAGTTGATCTTTTAATTTCGATGGAAAATTTAAGGGAAATATATCTGTACGAAACGGGTTTGAATGAAGATTCCATTTCAAGGCTAAAAGAGGCCCGTCCAAAAGTTTTTGTGAATGGAGGTTAGGTTTTTTTTGTTACTATCTTCGTTTTTCTTGCAGGAAATAGAGATTTACAGATCGGACATTCCAAACCGAAACAATTTCTGGCCTGACAATATTCTCGACCATAGAAAATGATTTGAAGGTGAATTTCATTCCATCTGTCCTTGGGGAAAAGTTTTTTTAAATCCCTCTCCGTTTGACTTACACTTTTGCCATTGGTCAGTTTCCACCTTTGAGCGAGTCGATGAATATGTGTATCGACTGGAAATGATGGATGCCTAAATGACTGAGCCATAACTACGGACGCTGTTTTGTGACCCACTCCTGGAAGTTCCTCTAATTCTTCAAAGGTTCGTGGTACTTGCCCGCCGTGTTTCTGTAATAAAATTAAAGAGAGTCCATGGATTGCTTTAGCTTTTCGTGGAGCTAGTCCACATGGTCTTACTATTGTATTTATCTCATCAATTGAAAGCTTAGACATATTGAGAGGGTCAGTAGCTAGTTTAAAAAGCTTTGGGGTGATTTTATTAACCCGCACATCGGTGCACTGTGCAGATAGTAAAACTGCAATCAATAATGTGAAGGAATCAGTATGATCCAAAGGAATGGGTGGATTCGGGTAAAGACTTGCTAATTCACGATCAATAAATTCTGCTCTTTCTGCAATTTTCATGCATTCAGCGTGAACAAAAATATTTTTAATGACAACCCCACTTGGTGAGACAATATGTCTCTGTGCTTTTATTTTGATATTAAAATGTCCCGTATTTTTAATTCATCATGAACGGGTTATAGCACTAAATACCCTGTTTTATTGATAAAGTAGGCCAATAATCGAATCGGAACGCAACTTGCACAACAATTGTCATGAATATCGATCCTGAAAAATTTACTGAACTTGGAATTTCTGCAATTAAGGAGATGTCAGAGGTAGCAAAACGCAATGGTCAACAGGAAGTAGAGGTCTGGCATTTGCTCTCAGCATTAATGGCACAGGAAAATGGAATTGTACCGGCGTTGCTTGAAGAAATGGGAGTCGGGACTGCTCCCATTCAACTCGGCCTTCAGCGTGAATTAAAGAATTTACCCAAGATCGCAGGGGATGTAAATACTGCCCGCTCTTATGCATCATCAGCTCTAACTGAAGCGGTCGAAAAAAGTCAGAATATTTCCACTGAAATGCAGGATGATTATATTAGCACAGAACACCTCTTGCTTGGTCTGACCACCGTTGGCAAGCCTGCGACTTTTAAACAATTTTTAAAGAATTTCGATCTATCCGATAAGAAAATTAAAGAAACCTTAAAGAATTTGCGTGGTGGTCAAAAGGTAACTTCGAGGACGCCCGAAAATTCTTTCAGGGCACTCAAGAAATATGGAATTGATTTAGTTGAGCAGGCAAAGTCAGGCAAGTTAGACCCTGTGATTGGTAGAGATTCCGAGATTCGAAGAGTTATAAGAATATTATCTCGAAAGACTAAAAATAATCCTGTTTTAATTGGTGAACCTGGAGTGGGTAAGACTGCAATTGTGGAGGGGTTGGCACAAAGAATTGTTCGGGGTGATGTACCCGAGGGCTTGAAAGACAAAACGATTTTTACTCTTGAAATGGGTTCTCTTTTAGCAGGGGCAAAATTTCGAGGAGAATTTGAGGAGCGGTTAAAGGCAGTGTTGAATGAGGTAAGCAAGGCTGAAGGTAGAATCGTTCTTTTTATCGACGAGATGCATACCATTGTAGGTGCGGGCAAGGCTGAGGGTGCAATCGATGCCGGCAACATGCTTAAGCCCATGTTAGCTAGAGGTGAACTTCATTGTATTGGAGCAACCACACTCAATGAATATCGACAGAACATTGAGAAAGATGCAGCCCTCGAGCGTCGATTTCAAACGGTATTGGTCGAGCAGCCCAATGTGGAGGACACCATTTCGATTCTTCGAGGCTTGCGTGAACGTTTTGAAATTCATCATGGTGTCAACATTCGGGACGAAGCCTTGGTTAATGCTGCAGTGCTTTCCAATCGATATATTTCTGATCGGTTTCTGCCTGATAAGGCAATCGATTTAGTGGACGAAGCCTGTGCTATGATTCGCACAGAGCTCGACAGTATGCCAGCGGAACTCGATGAAATTAGTAGGCGCGTACTGCAACTTGAAATCGAGGAAACTGCTCTTAAACAGGAGAAGGATAAATCAAGCAAAGACCGTCTGGAAAATTTACGCAAGGAACTCGGGAATGCCCGGGATAAGATGGAAACCATTAAGCGAAGATGGGAAAATGAGCGTAAGGGAATTGATGATGTACGCGTACTGCGTGAGCAAATTGAAACCATGCGGGCCGATATGGAACGCGCCGAACGGGCTTATGATTTGAATCTGGTTGCTGAACTTAAACACGGAAAACTTCCTACTTTGGAGGCGGAACTGGAAGCCCTTGAAAAAGCAGATAAAAAAGAGGACTCGATTCTAAAGGAAGAAGTAACTGCAGAGGAAATTGCGGATATCGTTGCTCGCTGGACCGGGGTACCTGTCACCAAATTAATCGAAGGGGAGAGGGAGAAAATTCTTCGCCTACAAAGTATTTTACACGAACGTGTAATCGGTCAAGAAGAAGCTGTCGATGCTGTGTCCGAAGCCATTATGCGAGCCCGAGCCGGGATCAAAGACCCCAATCGTCCAATAGGCTCCTTTCTTTTCCTGGGTCCAACTGGAGTCGGTAAAACAGAGTTGGCCAAGACCTTAGCTGAAAGCCTTTTCGATAGTGAGAACAATGTGATACGTATCGATATGTCCGAGTACATGGAGAAACACTCCGTTGCTCGCCTAATTGGAGCTCCTCCCGGGTATGTCGGATACGAAGAGGGTGGCCAGCTAACCGAGGCGGTTCGGCGCAAACCCTATTCTGTTATACTTTTCGATGAAATCGAAAAGGCTCATCCTGATGTCTTTAATGTTCTACTTCAATTGATGGATGACGGCCGCCTAACTGATTCCCAGGGCCGTACCGTGGACTTTAAGAATGTGGTGGTGATTATGACCTCGAATGTGGGCAGTCGTTATTTACAGGATAATGTCATCGATAATGAAATTTCTGAATCCGCACGCGAATCAGTGATGGCGGATTTACGGGATCATTTCCGACCTGAATTTCTTAATCGGATTGATGATACCGTTCTATTTAAACCACTCTCACTTGAGGAAATTACCGAAATTGTAGACCTCTTGCTTACTGGTCTGAATAAGCGACTTGAAGATCGAAAGGTTTCAGTTGTTTTTACAGATGCTGCCAAGAAATGGATTGGAGAAAAAGGATACGA
>JABGWU010000072.1 GCA_018645475.1 Opitutia bacterium | reverse complement strand
TATTGGGATCCGCCAACTTCATTGATACCTACAAAACTAGCAAAGCTCGTATTTGTGTCACCGTTGGAATGATGACTACGGGGTACGATTGCCCCGATATTCTTAATCTTGGTTTGTTTCGCCCTATATTTTCCCCAACTGACTTTATTCAGATCAAAGGAAGAGGCACTCGATACAAAAAAGATAATTTACCAATTGAATTTGGTCGCATGGGTAAAGTTTTCCATATTCTTGGAATTGGACCGATTATCCGTGACCATGAATCCGCACCGAAAGAACTAAATGAATTTTTCCAATTAATTTCAAATCGTGCCAAGATTAACCGTGCCCCTACCTCTCTTACTGAACACTTTTCTACGCAAAGCGATCTCTCAGTTTATATGGATGGAAGTGGCTTTGGTAAAATTGTGGAGGAAAATTGGCCTGAAGACCGTTGGAAAGAACTTCTGCCACTACTTGATCCTTTTTTCGCTAAACAATTCGGAATAAACATCACCTCCAACATTGGCTCTCTTAAACTCAGTGCTACAGACTACTCAACGAGCAAAATAAAGAATACGCCAAAAGTTAAAGAGATCAGTATGATTAACAGTATTCCTGGAGACTCACCTTTGGTTGCACGTTTCAGTATCCCAGGAAAGAAATTCCAAAACAATGCAATTAAGGCTGTTGAACAAATCCTACTAATGCTTAGCGATGGAAAAATCAACAAAGACACCATCCTTCCAGGCTTTAATGCGTCACCGGTAGAACTATTGTCTTCCCCAAGCGGAGATTTTGTTTTTGCCGGCGGATATTTTAAAGAAAAAAATAATTATCTACCCAATGGCCAGTTTCTAAAATCTCTCAAACCTATACTTCTTCTTGGAATCGGAATCGATAACAAGTGGAACCTCAAACAATTTTTAGCAGGAATAAACTCCGCGAATTCTGTGAGAGGATTGCTCAATTCCAACCAGTTGCATCTACTCGAACGGGAAAGTCAGTTATGGATTTCGAGTCCAGATTACCTTCGTGAGCTCGAAGCGAACAAACCTCTTCAACATCTATCCAAGTATCGGAAGAAAATTCTGAACCAATACTCTTTCGCGTTAGATCTAGATTTTGTTCGGGCAAACAAATCAATTCGAAAAAATTCGTTCCTCAACTTTTCACAATTAAAAATATTAAGCGTAATTGATGATCTTCGAAAACTTTCCATTCATTCGAATCAAAATCAAATCGTAGCTAACCTAAAGCTTGTCGACGACAATAAATCCGCATGGGAAATCGTTTTGGGCCACCTTGGGCAAACTTTAATTGATCAAGCAAACCAATCAATTTTTCAAGCGATTGCCAAGAATGACATCAAGTCTGTAATGCAATCAGTCCAACAAGGTGCCCTGATTAACGCCGCCGATCGATTTGGCCACACTCCCATTCATTACGCAGCTTATAAGGGAAATCCGAGGATAGTTGATTATCTTCTTAACAAGGGAGGAAATCCAAACATTCAAGGCAGACATAAATCAACTCCCCTGCATAGTGCCGCTTGGGGAAAAAACATGAAGGTACTCGAGTTACTGTTAGAAGATGGTGCGAATGTTAATGCAAGGACAGATGAAGGTGAAACACCCGGTATGACCGCAGCCCTTCGTGGTGAAAAAGAAATGCTCGAAATTCTGTTTGCTCTCTCTGCAGACCCACATGCCAAAGACATTCATGGCACAAACATGCTCGACCTGGCTGCGGCAGGTGGACACAAAAAAATTGTAGATCTGCTTAAGCAAATGGGGGTTAAAAACCAAAACCCTCTACATGTAGCCGCAGGTTTAGGTGATCTCAAAGAAGTTAAAAAGCTCCTAAAACAAGAGAAAAACATTAACTCAAGAGATCCATTTGGTGCAACCCCCCTCATTGTCGCCATGGTCTCGGGCAAAGAAGAAATTGTTGATTTTCTACTGTCTCGAAATGCGAACCCACTTATTTCAGCAAAAGATGGATACACCCTTATACATGCTGCCGCTTTTTCTGGCAAAAAAAGCCTAGTTCAAAAAGCACTCTCTTTTAATTTAGATGTTAACTTAAGATACGGACCGGACGGGATTACCCCGGTTGATGTTGCTGAAGAGACTGGAGATGCGCTTCCCTATCTTCGTTCATTAGGCGGGAAAACAGCTTGGGAATTAGGACGCGTATTTAAAAACTAATAAACTTAAGGTTGATGTCCGAGAGAAATTATTGATTTACCTTCTTTTCTTAGTTTTTTATCGAGCAGCTTTGCATTTGAACATAAATCATTCAAATGAGACCAGAATTCCGCTGAATGATTAAGATGAATCAAATGAGCCAGTTCATGATAAATAACATAATTCCCAATTTCATAAGGCAATAATACTAATCTCCAGTTTAAAGAAATTGTTCCTTTTGCAGAACAAGATCCCCATCGACTTTTTTGATTACCTATACGAACTTTACTCCATTTATGACCGCACTCCTTTGAAAGAAAATGTAACCTTTCTGTTAAATTTTTTTTGGCAACACCTCGTAAAAAAGAAAAGATTTCCTCCTCAGGCAATTTTTTTCCTGGCAAGTATAACCGAATTTCATCATCTGAAATTTCATGAATTACTCTTGCACTTGAACTTATTGAAGAACAAACCAACAGGTGATAATTTTCACTCAACCATACTCGACCGCCATTAGAAAAATAATCGACTAATGAACAAATTAAGGGAAACTTCCTAACATTTTTATCAAGCCAGCTTTCTTGCTGTTTTAAAAAGGTGTAGCCTTCCCGATAACTTGTCCAACGAGGGAGTGTGAGAATTGCCTTGTCCCTCGAACGAACTCTTAAATTAATTCGACGAGCTCGGTTAGATTTACGAATTACACATGTAACCTTCAAACATGGGCCCGATTCGTTTAAAACCATTTCTTCCGTCCGTTCCATGATGGAAATCATCCAAAAAGGTTAAGGTTTTGTTTCGCTTTTCAATCGATCAACTTGAGAAGATGCGAAATTACGTAATGCAGATTCAGGATCAATTCCATTTTTTCGACAAGATGCAACTAATTCAAAGAGGGTTCGACCAACCTGTTCTTCCGTCAATTCCTCACTTTCCTCGTCCACCTTTTTCTGTGACCATTCACCCTGTTCTGCGAGCCCATTCTTCTGGACCCTTTTGTAAATATCATTAGCAAATAGCAAAGCAGGTAATTGGGGTGGCAGATTTTTAAAAATACTGCTGGTCTCTTTCCCTCCTTTCAGTTTTTTCTCTTCTGCTTTGATGAGCTCCCATCGATCAATCACTTCACCAGTTGAATCTATTTTTTCATCGTCCTTTCCAAATACATGAGGATGACGACGAATAAGTTTCTCAGAAATCCCGCGAGCAACATCATCAAAATCGAAATGTCTTTCCTCTTCAGCTAGGCATGAATGCATGACTACCTGTAATAAAAGATCACCCAGTTCCTCTTCCATTAATTCAAAATCATTATTGTCGATAGCTTCTAAAACCTCTGAAACTTCTTCAATTAAGCATCGGACAAGTGATTGATGGGTTTGCTCACGATCCCATGGACAACCATCAGGAGCACGAAGTTGTGTAACAATGTTTCTTAGTCGTTGAATTTCGTTCACTCTCGCGCATTCTGTATGAGTTATGAAACTTGGCAATTAAATCTATAAGTAAATCATTACATACCTTATTAAATAAATGGATAAATTAGCAGAAATTATGGACTGGAAACGGAAGGAGATCTCTACTCTTATTCGCCCAGTTAATTTAAACGATTTAGAAAATATCGGTAATCGGATGAAAACCGACCTCTCTTTTGCTGAAGCACTCGCTATTGATGAACTTTCTGTAATCGCTGAAATAAAAAGAAAATCCCCATCTGCTGGAGACATCGCGGAAGGAGCGTCTGCAGTGGAGCAAGCAAGAAACTATCTCAATGCTGATGCCGACGCATTGTCTATTTTGACTGATAAGAAATATTTTGGTGGACAACTCAAAGATCTTTGGGAGGTCAACGATTTCCTGGGTAATCATCAAAGAAGTATCCCCACCCTGAGGAAAGATTTCATGGTTCATCCTGTCCAAGTTCTGGAAGCTCTAGAAGCGGGTGCACGGGCCATCCTGTTAATTGTCAGAGCATTATCTGATGACGAACTCAAAAGCCTTCGAGAGGCTGCAGATGCAAGTGGACTCGATTGCCTCTATGAAATTCATGAATTGGAGGAGTTGGAAAAGGCTCTCAACCACGATCCCAAAATCATCGGTGTAAATAACCGTGATCTCACCCGCTTTGTTACGAATCTCGAAATTTCTGAAGAACTTATACCACAAATCCCAAACCATATTATAAAAGTTAGTGAAAGTGGAATTTTTTCACCCGAAGATGCATGGCAAGTTCGAGCAGTTGGAGCCGATGCCGTTCTTTGCGGAGAAGCCTTAATGAAAGCAGAAGATGTCGATTCCTTTATTCACGAAATGAAGGGAAGAGAATAACACACCTTTTTCCTATCCCTACTGTAATTAAAGATGCCCCTTTCTCCTTCAGAAACCTCGAGGTTACTCGATAAATTCAATCATAGACCGAAGAAGAAACTCGGGCAGAACTTCCTAACGGACGGAAATATTGTGCATAAATCAATTGCCATGGCTGACCTGCCTGATGGTATTCCTGTAATTGAAATCGGTCCGGGCTTAGGAACGCTAACCAAACAATTGCTGATGAATAAACATCAGGTCTTCGCAATTGAAATTGATGAAAATCTTTTTAAAAATCTACAAGTCAGTCTGGCTTCATTTATACAAAATAAGCAATTAAACTTGATTCAAGGGGATGCGGTAAAAAAACCACTTGCCCATTTGCCTGCCGATGTAAAAGAATTTGCGGTGGTGGCCAATTTACCTTACGCGATTTCGTCTCCATGGATGGAATCGCTTCTTCACACAGAGAGAATTCCCTTAACCATGGTACTTATGCTCCAAAAAGAAGCAGTCCAAAGGATGGGTGCAAAACATGGGAGTAAAGAATATAATGCCTTAAGTATTTTTATTAAAGCAGCTTTCGAGAACAGTCAGGTTCATCCTGTGCCCCGGCAATGCTTTTTTCCAATACCCGGAATTGACTCAGTGCTGGTAAAAATGAACCGACTTGAAACACCTTTTCTTTTTAATCAGAAAACCCGTTCACTTATTCGAAAAATTTTCACACAAAGAAGAAAACAGATAGGTTCGTTAATCAAAAAAGAAGAGGAAGAAACAAAGCAAATACTAGAAAAATGGATTGCTAATCAAAATTTATCCAGAAACCTAAGACCCGAACAAATTAGCCCGGAAGAATGGAGAGCATTAGCGGAAACTACCGCTTAAGCAGATACCCCTACTCCACAACATTTCTTATATTTTTTTCCACTACCACATGGGCACAAGTCATTTCGACCGACCTTGGGGGTTTCTCTTACTTTGGGAACAGCAATTTTAGGTATTTCTGGTGCTTCTGACCGACCACTATTAGAAGCCCCCGGACCACCGCCTGAAAAACGATCAAAGCCACCACTGGCAGATGTGTCTGGACCTGTAGCCCGAGCAACATCATTCAGGTTCGAAAGCATATTTTCAAATGCAGCTATATTAGTAGAGGAACGGAACATGCCTGAACAAACATCCGATCTCATGGAAACCATCATTTCTTCAAATGCCCGAAATGCCTCGTTTTTATATTCGCTCAATGGATCTTTTTGTCCATAACCACGAAGTCCAACACTACGGCGAAGTTCATCCATTTCCGTCAAGTGGTCCTGCCAATGAACATCAACCGCATTAACGACCACATACCTTTCCAAGCCTTGTAATTGATCAGCATTCTCTAGCTTTCTCTTGGCTTCGTATGCACCCGTAACTTTTTCCAAAAGCAGGTTTTTGACCTCTTCTTCGCTCTTATCAATTAATTCATCCAAGCGAATGGTAATAGGGAAAGTAATATTTACCCAAGATGCCAAGAGGGACTCCAGTTCTGGCATCTCCTCTTCGCGAGAGGCCTCGAATTCGGCAAGAGGAATTCCTCCGACACGACCTTCGATTTCTTCTTCAACTAATTCGAGCAGAATTTTACCTGGATCATCTTCAAGTAAGACATCATTACGAATAGAATATACAATTTCACGCTGCCTGTTGAGTACATCATCATATTGCAGAAGGCGTTTACGAATAGAATAGTTTTGTTGCTCAACTTTCTTTTGAGCATTCTGAATAGACCAATCCAACGTTCCATGTTCCAGAACTTCATCATCCCCAAATGACTTTTCCAACATTTTGGAAAGTGCACCTTGGTTAGCAAACAATCTCATTAAATCATCTTCTAATGAAACATAAAATCGGGATGCCCCGGGGTCACCTTGTCGGGCACATCGTCCACGTAACTGTCGATCAATCCTTCTGGACTCATGTCTCTCAGTGCCAAGAACAAGAAGACCACCCAGTTCTTTTACGCCATCCCCCAATTTAATATCCGTTCCCCGACCTGCCATATTTGTGGCAATGGTTACAGCTCCACGTTGCCCAGCCTCCGCAACAATTTCCGCTTCCCTCTCATGAAACTTAGCATTCAATACAGTATGCCTAACATTGGCACGTTTGAGCATCCGGCTAAAGACTTCTGATGACTCAACCGATGCCGTTCCGATGAGCACAGGCTGACCTTTTTTATGAGCCTCATTCAAATCTTCGAGTACCTGATTAAATTTTTGGCGGCGACCTTTAAACATAAGATCGTTCAAATCCTTTCGCACACAATCGCGGTGAGTAGGAATCACCATTACACCTAAGCGATAAATATCGTGAAATTCACCTGCTTCTGTCTCTGCAGTTCCTGTCATTCCTGCAAGTTTTTCGTACATTCGAAAATAATTCTGAATCGTAATCGTGGCGTAGGTCTTAGTTTCTTTTTCTATCGCCACACCCTCCTTAGCTTCAACTGCTTGATGTAATCCATTACTCCATCTCCGACCAGGCATAAGACGACCAGTATTTTCGTCGACAATCATAACCTTTCCGCCCTGTACCACATATTGCTTATCCTTTTCGTATAGACCATATGCTCGAAGAAGTTGAGAAACTGTGTGTATTCGTTCACTCCTCACCTGAAAGTCTGTTTCCGCTTCTTCCTTTTTTTGGCGTTTTGCCTCATCACTTAAATTGGTATCTCGATCAATCTCCACATATGTGGTGGCAAGATCAGGAATAACGAAACCATCAGGGTCCTTAGGACTAATCAAAGATCTGCCAATCTCCGTTAAATCAGCTTGTTGG
The DNA here is from genome assembly GCA_018645475.1 of Opitutia bacterium. Classification (GTDB taxonomy): domain Bacteria; phylum Verrucomicrobiota; class Verrucomicrobiia; order Opitutales; family Seribacteraceae; genus Seribacter. The sequence goes on along the minus strand of JABGWU010000072.1, from coordinate 10,702 downwards.
TTCTTTTCATCAATAACATAATGTAAATCTTCTTTTAATTGATGAGCCCTATCTTTATTGTAATCAGAATTCATTTCCAAATCAAATTTCTCAAATTTCTTTCTGATTTGGGCATTCTCCATCATCCGCATGAATTGGCGGTGAGTAGGCATACCTCTTTTAACCTGATAAAGTTTTGCGGTCGCCTCATCCGACTCTTCATCGGAAATCTCTTCATTGGCAAATGCTTTCTTTGCCTCCTCCGCCATTCGATTACATTGTTTGAGTTGAGTGTCAAAAAGTTTCATCACGATGGACTTCATCTCTCCAAAAGGAAGCGGGTGGTCCTCCCTCATAGGACCAGAAATAATTAACGGAGTCCGTGCTTCGTCTACTAAAATTGAATCCGCCTCATCAATAATACAAAAGAAATGATCTTTCTGAACCTGATCATCCTTGCATGTAGCCATTCCGTTATCTCGTAAATAATCAAATCCAAATTCAGAAGCCGTGCCATAGGTTATATTTTTCTCGTACATGAGACGCCTTTCACTCGGAGGCATATTATTCTGAATACATCCCACCGTAAGACCGAGAAATTCAAACAATCCCCCCATCCAATGGGAATCTCTTCGAGCAAGATAATCATTTACCGTAACAAGTTGACAGTTTTTACCCGAAAGAGCGTTCAGATAGAGGGGGCATGTCGAAACCAAGGTCTTTCCTTCTCCTGTTGCCATTTCTGCAATATGCCTATCATGCAATGCCATTCCGCCAATTAACTGTACATCATAATGTACCATTTCCCATAAAATGGGATGTTCACAGACTTCAACATTTTTCCCGCATAATCTACGAGCTCCATTTTTCACAACCGCAAAAGCTTCAGGGAGCAAATCTTCTAAACTTTCCCCACCCTTAAAACGCTCCATTAATTCGGGAGTCTTGGATTGAAGTTGTTGATCGGATAACCGCTGGTACTCCTCCTCAATACGATTAATTTCACGAACCACGGGAGCACATTTTTTAATATACTTACGATGGTTCCGACCTTTTAGGCTTTGCAGGATCGATTTAAAGGGAGCAAGTGGGTTCATATTATGGAAATTTAAATTTCAAGGATTTCTTGAAAATAAGGAATGGTTTTATCAAGGCCTTCTTCGAGTTCAATTCTAGGGTTCCAGTCCAATAACTTCTGTGCTTGTGAAATATCTGGCTTTCGCTGAGTTGGATCATCCGAAGGTAAAGGCATTTCGACAAGAGAGGATTTTGAATCAATTTTCTTTATGACTGTTTGAGCGAGTTGGCGAATGGTAAATTCGTTTGGATTCCCTATATTTATTGGACCAACACATTCATTCTGTTCCATCATTTTCATCATTCCTTCAAGTAAATCATCCATGAAACAAAAGGAGCGAGTTTGTGAGCCATCACCATAAATGGTTATATCCTCTCCTTTTAATGCTTGGACAATAAAATTTGATACCACCCTGCCGTCATCAGGTAACATTCTCGGACCATAAGTGTTGAAAATACGAACAACACGAATATCGACCTTATTTTCCCGGTGGTAATCAAAAAACAAAGTTTCCGCACACCTCTTACCCTCATCATAACATGCCCTGAGTCCTATTGGATTAACATTACCACGATAACTTTCAGGCTGGGGATGAACTTCAGGATCGCCATAAACTTCAGATGTGGAAGCTTGTAAAATACGAGCTCCCACACGCTTGGCTAAACCCAAACAATTAATAGCTCCCATAACTGAGGTTTTAACAGTCTTTATAGGATTGTATTGGTAATGAACTGGAGATGCAGGGCAGGCTAAATTGTAGATCCGATCTACTTCAAACTTAAAAGGGTCAACCACATCATGACGAACGAGCTCGAAATGGGGATTATCCATTAAATGTAAAACATTTCTTCGCCTGCCGGTAAAAAAATTATCCAGACATAAAACCTCATGGCCTTGACCAAGTAAGCGTTCGCATAAATGACTGCCGAGAAAACCGGCCCCTCCTGTTACTAGAATAACCATAAATTTATATAAATGATCACATTAATGATTCTTGAGAATTTGGAAACACTCTTTTAGCAGAATCAAAGTGATATCTTATTCAAAGACCTCAAAACCTTCAATAAAACTTGAGTGCCTTTTTCTGGATAACCTGCATTTATTACTTCAGAATAAAAGAATTTGGCTAGCTCCAATCCTTTCAATTGCAAGCCCATTTTTTCTGCATCATTAAGTGCAATCCCAATATCTTTTATGAAATGCTTAACATAAAAACCCGGTTCCCAATCGCCTTTAATCATCCGTGGACCCAAGTTATTTAAAGACCAACATCCTGCAGCACCCTGGCCAATAAGTTCGATCACTTTTGCAAGATCAAGATTTGCCCTTTCCGCATATAACAAAGCTTCTACGGTTCCAATCATAGTGGATGCAATAAGAATTTGGTTGCTCATTTTTACTCTTTGCCCCGAGCCTGCATTCCCAAAATATTTTATATTCTCACCCATGATTTTAAATAAACCAAGAGTTTCATCGTAAGCTTTCTCATTACCACCGCACATAATTGCTAAGCTTGCATTTCGAGCACCAATATCACCTCCACTTACCGGAGCGTCCAATGAATACGCACCGATATCATTAGCCTGAACTTCAATTTTTTTAGCAAGGTCAGGTCTTGAAGTCGTCATATCAACGATTACGGTTTCTTTTTTTAAACTTTTAAAAACGCCGTTTTTTTGAAAATAAATATCTTCAACCTCCTGGGGATAGCCTACCATCGAAAAAAGATAATCAACATCCTCAGCTAATTCAGCAGGATTTTCCTTCCAAGTTGCCCCTTGATTGAGCAGAGGATTTGCTTTTTCTTTGGTCCTTGAAAAAACACTCACGGAAATGCCTGAATTAAGCAGATTTTGAACCATTGAAAAGCCCATAACGCCTAATCCAATCCATCCGACTTTTGGTTGATTTGACATCATGAAAATTTTAAGGGTAATATAAAAATGGTCGGGACGACAGGATTTGAACCTGCGACCCCTACACCCCCAGCGTAGTGCGCTACCAGACTGCGCCACGTCCCGACCTCAGATTTTCGCAAAAGCAAAGATGCGATCGTGATTAAAACAAAGTCCATAGTCAAGACAAAGGCATGGGTGCACTTTTCAATTTTTGATAAAACATTTTAAATTTGTTGCGAAATCTTAATCTTTTTCTATTACCTGTTATATAAATATGAAACTTATAATTAAAAACATCATCTTATCTAGCCTCGCATTTTTAATCACTGGTATGCTCTTTGCCGACAAGGTCGAGCCCCCAAAAGACTCAGTACCTTTTCGTGGCAGTCACTATAAACCTTTTCTTGATACCAACAGCACCTGGTGGGAAGCAAAGTTTGCCTGTGATGATATCGGAGGCGAACTTGTGGTCATCTCCACTGAAAAAGAAAATGAATTTGTTCGAAGATTAGCCAAAGATAATCTCATTTGGTTGGGTGGAACTGACGAGTTTGAAGAGGGCAAATGGACATGGGACAACGGAGAACCATTCAAGTTTAAACATTGGGGAGATAAACAACCAGCTGGTACCAATGGATTTAATTTCCTCGTTCTTGACGGTAAAACCGGAAGATGGGCAGACACCACAGATTTCTCCGGCAAGGTCAAGGGGTATGTTTGTGAATGGAAAGGCACGGCCCCTAAAAATGCAGGGCCAAAAGATTCAGAACTCAAGGCACCCTCCAAATAATAACTTTCTCTATCAACAAAAAAGGCCGAGTTTCATCTCGGCCTTTTTTATTGGCATATACCACGATTGTACCTTTCGATCCAATCGCTTGCCCACTCAGAATAACTACCTGCATTGATCTGAACGCGAGCTTCCTCCATAAGTTTTACAAAAAATCGAAGATTGTGTAATGTAAGTAAAACACCGCCCAAAGATTCTTTAGCCATAAAAAGATGACGAAGGTAGGAACGGGAAAATTCTTTGGATGCAAAACAGTCCGCCTCCTTGTCCAATGGCTCGAGATCGAGACGAAACTTTTCATTACGGATATTTATTTTACCGGTTGAAGTATATGCCGTTCCATGGCGAGCTGCACGACTAGGTAAAACACAATCAAACATATCTATTCCATAACCAACCATCTTCAATAATTGCGTTGGAGTACCAACCCCCATTACATATCGAGGTAAATCTGCAGGCAAAAATTGAACAGTTGAACTTACCTGCTCTAACATTTCCTCTTCGGATTCTCCAACACTCACTCCGCCTATGGCATAACCTGGGAATCCAATTTCCTGTAATTCCTCGGCTGAACGCCTTCTTAAATCAGGAAAACGACCACCCTGAACAATTCCAAAAAGCTTTCTACCATCCTTAATCGCGTTCGTTTCATTCCAGGCATCCAAGCAAGATTTTGCCCAATTAGTGGAACGATCAACTGCCTTTCCAATTTCACTTTTACTTGCTTCGGCCGGCGGGCACTCATCCAAGCACATCGCGATATCAGATTTGAGTGCATCTTGAATGTCAATTGCCTCCCTCGGTCCTAGAAAAACCTCCCGCCCGTCAATGTGTGAGTGGAACAGAACTCCATCATCATTTAATTTTCTTAATTTAGCTAAACTAAAGACCTGAAAGCCTCCACTGTCCGTTAATATCGGGCCATCCCAATTCATAAAACGAGCAAGCCCCCCAGCCTCTCGTATAACCTCAACACCAGGTCTTAAATTTAAATGATAAGTGTTTCCCAAAATAATGGATGCTTTTACTACTTCATTTAAATCTCGAGGAAGAATACCTTTGACTGTTGCCTGTGTACCAACAGGCATAAAAACAGGAGTGAATACCTCACCAGCAGGTAAAATTACTTTACCAGTCCTGGCATGATTCAATGATTCAGGTTTAATACTGTTTAATGAATTCATATTAAATTAATTTCATGAGAAGGCGGTGATGGTTCGATAATTATAAAAATTTCAAGAAGGCAATTAGTGCTGATAATAGCTTACAAAATTTAAATGAGAAACTTCTTGTACATATTCTATAGGCTAAGTCTTTAATCTTGTAGAGTTGAAATTCCATAGACAACGTTGTGATTACATTCAAGATGTCCTTGAATATTATATATATTATTACTTCTGTGGATTCCTTACATCATGATAATTTATTGGCAAATTTTAAAAGTTTTCAATCAGTACAAATTATGAAGGGTTATGATATTGTCGGAGATGTTCATGGACACGCCCTATTACTAGAGCGTTTACTTGGAAAATTAGGATATGAAACTGAAAACAATAGCTTTCATCACCCCCTTGGTCGAAAGATAATATTTGTGGGCGACCTGATTAACAGAGGTCCAGACTCAGTAAAAGTCTTGAGATTAATTCAAAGAATGCATGATCAAAAACAAGCATTTTGTGTTCTTGGAAATCATGAATTTAGATTATTACAACAGTATGTTAAGGATCCGTACTCGATAGAAATTAAATTCTTGGAATTTATACCTTGGATTAAAACACTGCCTTTTTTTTTAGAATTCCCAGAGTTCAGAGTGGTCCACGCTGCATGGCATTTTTCATCCATTGAAAAATTGAAAAATCAGAATGTAGAAAATGAAGACTTTATAAGATCGACCATTCATCCTGACTCAGAATTCAAGAATGCAATAAAGATAATATTACAAGGAATAAAAGTACCGATTCCATCCGAAATAACATATTTGGATCGCTTCGCGATTAAGAGAAAAAAAGCCAGAATCCGATGGTGGGAGAAGAACAAAAGGATGTTAAATGGTACAAACATCTTTCCTGCATGTAAGAAATTAATTTCTGCAGAATTTGAAAACAAGGGGGAACAATTTTGCGAATATTATTCTAAAGAAGAAAAGATAGTTTTTTTTGGTCATTATTGCCTACCTGAATATGAACCTAAAGTAATTAACAATTTGGTTTGCTTGGATGGTTGCGTAACCTGCAATCAAACACTTTGGGGTTACCAGTACCACAAAAGAGAAATTGCAACATCTGAAAGGCTAGTCAGGACAAATTAGCTCTCAAGTAATTAATTCAATAAAATATCAGACTCAGAGTCTGTCACTTTTTCCCAGCTATCTTTCCAACGATTCCATTTTTCGACTTTATCCAAATGAGGGTGCAAGTGTCTTTTACAACATGCATAATCAAACATTTCTTTTGCCTCAGTTAAATCATGTGCCATGAAGTACTTATCTGAAAAGCCAACTGTGTTATCAAAATGATAATGAAACTTGAACTCTTCCAAATCCGTTTCCTTGTTTGAATTCATATGGAAAGTATACTTCAAAAATCATGAAATTTCAAACTTCTCATATTGTTTTTTTAAAAGTATCCCACCTGAGAAACAATAAAAGAGTTATCGAAAGTAAACAATTAGAAATTCTTAATGAAAACTTAGTTATTCTCGTCCTCTTGAATTTCCCATTGTGAACTCCAACGGTTCCATTTCTCAATACGATGAACGGTTGAAACTAAATCATTTTTTTCGCACACAAATGAAAACATTTTTTTAGCATCCTCAGTCTGATTTGCCATAAAATATTTACTGACCAAATCCAAAGATCCTTCCAACTCATAGACAACTTTATATTCTTCAAGCTTCACATCATTATCTTTATTCATCGGCATCATAAATATAGGTTATCGAAATAACAGATGCAAGTTATTTGCTTAGGTATTTAAATATAAAATATTTTAAGAACTTAAATATTAATGATAACGCACGATTGCCATGATTTTTAGTTTACGATACAAGGTTATTTATGATGCATCACTATTCATTTTTTCAAAAATATGTGCGAGTTCGAATGCGACGTTTTTTTGACGGTCAATTCAAGCATATTTATATTGGTAAAGTTATTTCCGAGACGCCACATTGTCTTATTTTGTTCGCCAGATCATTCCACTTCAGAAAAATCACTTCATGTCGCCCAACTCCTGGTCAACGAGTTAACGAAAGTTCAGGTTTAAACATTGAAGATGTTTGTGAAAGAGCCATCCCTTGGGCTTCAATAGAGTTTGCACAAATTATTGAAGAGCCTATTAATTACGAAGGGTCTGCAGTTTGGGCGGATTGTGGAAAGATTGTGCTCGATAATAAACAAAAGACATTTATTACATCAACCCACGACCATGGGGAATAAAAATCAAGAAGAGTAATTTTAGAATTTTGATTTCCCAGTCTTTTCAAACTTGCCCCTTTTCGTTTAATAAATTGCCTTTGGGTTATGAATGAAAAAATGAACGGGAAATCTCGTAGATCTTTTTGCCTAAAAACCGCATCAATGATTGGTTCAGCTTTTACTGGATGCAATTTATCGATGGCTAAAAGCATCAAAAATCCTGAAATCCCACTTGGGTTTGATAATTTTTCAATTCGAGCATTGGGTTGGAAAGCACCCCAGTTTTTAACCTATGCACAATCCAAAAAAGTCGACACCGTATTGTTTTCCGACTTGGATGTGTATGAATCCTTCGACTCAAATTACCTGAATGAAATAAAGCAAGAAGGCAAAAGGATGGGTATATCTATACAAGCTGGAACTGGAGGAATATGCCCAACATCAAAAAGCTTTAAGAGTAAATATGGTTCTGCCGAAGAGCACCTAAGACTACTTATTCGAGTAGCAAAAGATGTGGGATCAAGTGTGGCGAGATGTTACTTGGGAACCATGAAAGACCGTCATGGAAAAGGGGGTATTCAGCAACACATTACCAAAACTGTTCAAGTGCTTAAAAAGGTAAAAAAATATGCACTCGATGCGGGCGTTAAAATTGCAATTGAAAACCATGCCGGTGATTTACACAGCCTTGAGCTAGTCGAATTAATTGAGCAAGCAGGTAAAGATTATGTCGGAGCAACCATAGACTCTGGCAATGCAACCTGGACTTTAGAAAACCCAGTGGACACCCTGCGTAATCTAGCTCCCTATGCGGTATCCAGTGGCATTCGAGATTCCATGGTTTGGAAAAGCGAAAATGGAGTAAAAGTACAATGGACCGCCATGGGAGAAGGTTGTACCGATCTAAACACTTTTACTTCAGAATGGAAAAAGCTGTGTCCTTCCCTTCCGATGCAATTGGAAATAATTTCCGGCTTCGCCAAGGAATTTGCTTATTTGAAAGACGACTTTTGGCCACCATATTCGAATATTCCAGCCTCCGGATTTTCTCGATTTCTTTCCCTCAGTCGAAGAGGAAAGAAAATTGCCCCTTTTTCCATGCCACAAGACATAGATCCTCAAAAAGCAAGACAAGAATACCAATTGGCGGAACTGGAACGAAGTTTAAAATATTGCAAAAATGTCCTTGGTATTGGACATGCTTAATCACCTAATAAAATTTTAAATAATCTTATAACCTTATTTATAAGAAACGATTTGGGGCTTGAGCTACGAGAAATGTCTTGGGCTAACAACCCAAATTGCAATTGGCTTATTTTGATGTAATAAATATGAACTTATCTGCCGGAGGGTTGAAAATATTCAGGAGTCGTCAAGAGATGCCATATTATTTAAATGTGCCACATCTCCCCAACTAATTAAGTTCCAACCGTCTTTCTTTTTTTCAATCCGGTTTAAAGAGCAATTAAGAAGTACAAAATTTCTCTCTGAATCAAGTGACAACTTCAAAACATACCGAAAAACCGCACCGAGAACTCCGCCATGAGTCACTAAAGCAACTTTAGCACCTGGGTGTTTCTCAGCAATTTCTTCAATCGCATCAGCACAACGATTATAAAACTGACGAAAACTTTCCCCTTTAGGAACTTGAAAGTCTGGACCATCGTTTCGAAAAGAAGCATACACTTCTGGGTATCTCTCCATCATTTCATCAGTGTTTAAAGCTTCCAAAACGCCAAGATCGCGCTCTCTTAGCTTAGGAAATGGCTCTGCAATCATACCTGAAGGGTCACCAACCAATTCGGAAGTGTGAAGGGCACGTCGCAGATCGCTGGAGTAATAAAAATCAAACTTCTCTTTTTTTACTCTTTCTCCCAAAGCATTGGCTTGATCGACCCCACGTGCACTTAATGGAGAATCGGCGTGTCCTTGCCATCGCCCCGAAAGGTTCCATTCAGTCTCGCCATGACGAATAAGTGTAATCGTTGTTGTTTGATCCATCATTACTTTTATAAACCTCATATTTTCTTGGGTCAGTATCAAATTTATGCAAAGCCTCCATGAATTAAAAAATGATTTCCAATTTTCAAGTGTTGTAAAAATATGAATGAATCCTCAACTTTGTAATTTAACCTAGAAACCAAGTTCCGATGAAAAAGTTTTTCTCTATTATTTTCTTAACCACTATCATGAACATTTATGGGAATATAGAGGTTATCGAAATATCACCAAACAATACTGATAATTTACCCGGCGGTAAGGAAGCGGATGGAATTATAGGAGATTTTGTCCTCAGAAACAATTTTATTGAATGTGTAATTTCTGGTCCTGCTCCAAACAGAAAAGCAAATATGGGAGCCTTCTGGGGACCAAGTGGGGTAACCCCCGGATGCCTGTATGACTTGTGCATTCGGGGGAGTAATAATGATCAATTAACTATCTTCTCTCCGAGTAGACAACGAGGCAATATTTCTTATGTTAAACCTGGAGATGACAATCAGTCTATTATTACTCATATCTCCAAGGCAGTATCAGGTGGGTTAACCAAAAGACATACTTACTCCCTAGAAAAAGACGCATACGGGCTTACCATTACCTCTCAATTATTAAACGAAACAAAGGAAAAGATATCTGGCCCGATAACAGACACTTGGACTAGGTTTCGAGAGTCGGGTAGATTTGAACAAGTCGAATGGGCTGACTCAGTCGATCCGTCTGATAAATGCGGATATGCATACACCTGGCTAATGGATGAACAAGGAAAGACCCCTCCAAAAAGTAAAACATTTTCACAAGGGACCGAGATAGTAGTTCAACGTTATTTGGCAGTCGGGAATTCTCCTGTTCAAGCTTACGGCAGAGTTATGCAAAAAGTTGGAAAAGTGGGTAGTCTTTTAATCAAGCTTACTGACTCGAACAGAAAGGAAATATCTACAGCACGCCTTAATTTTGAAAAAGAAGGAAAATCAATACCCGGCTATCCCGATGAAAAGGGAGTCCTTGATCTTTTCTTACCGTTTGGAGAATGGAAAGTCTCAGTTATCGACAATGGTAGAAAAACTGTGGAAACAAATCTCGTCATCAGCGAAGATAAAAAAAATGAGAGAACAATTGTTCTAGGCATTCAGTCAGGAATTCAATTTTCGGTTTCCAAAAGAGACGGTTCACCTACCCCATGTAAGGCTCAGATTATTGGAATTGAAAACACGCCCTCACCAAACTTGGGTCCAGTCGACCGGGCTTATGGTTGTAAAGAACAGTATCATTCCGAAAACGGGAAATTCTTTATTGGCCTTACCCCGGGAAAGTACAAAATTATTATAACCAGAGGAATAGAGCACGACCACTTTGAACAAATCGTTGAAGTAAAAGAAGGGGAAATTCAACAAATTTTTGCAAAACTCAAGAGGACTGTATCAACTCCCGGTTGGGTAAGTACAGATTTTCATAATCACTCCACCCCAAGTGGCGACAATGTTTGTGGCACGCCTGACCGTTTAATTAACTTAGCCGCAGAGCATATTGAATTTGCACCGACCACC
>JABGWU010000071.1 GCA_018645475.1 Opitutia bacterium | reverse complement strand
TGGCAAGAAGTAATTTTTCCAGCTATGGACTAGCTACCGTTCCCGGTGCCATATCCGCCCTCACCCATTGCATATTAGGCAGTATCGCCGCAGGCCTCTGCCGGTGGCGCAATGCACCCACAAAGAAATAATAGTACGGCAGCACAAAAATTTATTAGGAAAACATTTCCCAGGTAAGAACCTGTTCGGCTGATACTTGCACTTTGAGGGACTTCCCAAGAACACCGTCCAAATCTGCGGGCGATATACCCGTTCCTGGGCGCTTGCAGCCCAGCATGTTCGGTTCCAATGGTATTCCAGCAGGGATATTGACGAGAGCTACCAGACTGCGTCTTGCAGATAGCTTGACCGGAACCTCTGACTCCTGAATTCCCTTTTTCTCTTTACCCAGAGTTTTTGTTACATTCAGAATATCTGATTTCAACTTGCACAGATCTTCCGGTTGCATTGAGATAGACTGATCCACTCCAGGTAATTTACGGTCCAAGGTAAAATGTTTTTCGATCATCACAGCACCCAACGATGCCGCAACCACAGCGGACAAATTGTCTAAAGTATGATCAGACAGTCCAACCAGAATTTTAAATTGCTGTCGCAATGCAGCCATGCACGCAAGATTCATCTCCTCATATTGGGAAGGATAATTCGAAACACAATGAAGTAGAATCACAGATTTTGCTTTACTGAGTGCCTCCAAAGCTTGAGTGATTTCCCTTTCATCGCCCATACCTGTCGAAAGCACCACTGGCAAACCGGTTTCAGCCACCCTTTCTAAAAATGGCGTGTAGGTCAAATCTGGAGATGCGATTTTCAGTGCTGGGACTCCAAGTTCAACCAACATGTCCAAAGATGCATCATCAAAAGGCGTGGAAAACAACGGGATATTTAAAGTCCGCGCATGAGCAATGAGAGCTTTGTAATCCTCACGGGATAATTCGTAACGTTGAAAAAACTTATAGAAAGGTATTTCATTTCCCGGATGGTCAGGGTCATCAGCCAGCAGAGTTCTTGAAATCATCTCCCCGGCTAAAAACGTTTGCAGTTTTACGGCATCAGCACCGTTTTCCGCAGCCGATTCGATCATGCGTTTTGCCAACTCTACATCGCCGTTGTGGTTAAAACCAATTTCCGCCACAACAAACGCGGGGTGTCCGGGGCCCAAAATTTTTCCGCAGAATTCCAAGTCTTGACTCATAATAGTCACAAATATCTCTTAAGTTAAACACTGAACAGCTTAACGGTAAAACAGCTCGGTCTCGTTAATTTTTCACCAAAAAGACAGCGGCCTGATCCCCTCGCGAGGAGGCGTTAAGCTCGCGAGCCATTGCCTTGAAATTTTTTATTTCTTCCTGAGAAAAAATAGATTTCGCAGGGTTCTTCCCATACGAATTTTCTGCCATCAAAGGAATTTCATTCAAGTACTGTTGGCTTCCCCAAAATTGAAACTCATCTGAATCATAAGTAATTTCTTTTATTTTAAATTTGGTTTTTTCGGCGAGTATGTTCAAACTATCAAGGGAATATATAAAGAAATGTCTGGGAGCATCCAGTTGTACCCAATCCGTTCCATATTTCTCCCAGGCTTCTGAAGAGACTAGAGGAATTCTAATCATACACATCCCTCCTGAAGGCAATAGCCGATAAATGGTCTCAAGTGTTTCTATTGGGTTCGGTAAATGTTCAAAAGAATGGTGGAACATGAACAGGTCCTGTTCCTCATGCACCTCATGCACCCAGGCTTTTCTAATGGTCAAGCCGTTTGGGTAATTCATATCAGTTTCAATATGAGGCTCTACTCCCAGCACATTTCCAAACCCCGCTTCTTTGAGAAAATAAAGCAGGAAACCTGTTCCACATCCCACATCAACGATTCGACTTTTACGGTTTAAATTTACACGTGACAGACATGCCATGTCCGACTCCGCCGGATGCAACAGATTTATAAATCGGCCAAAGTTCCCTTTCTTTAAAACAGCATAACGATCCCTGTTTCTTCTGGCCCAGGTCTCAAAAAAATTAGAATATAAATTTTCTGGGCTTTGCGAAAGACTATAATAATCCTGCTGATAATAAGGCGACATGTCTGATGGAAATTGCGAAATTTGCAGGCATTGGCATTTTGCGCACTGAAAATAACAAAATTCATCCCTCAACCCATACATCATTTCACGAACTGAATAAACCGGGCTATCACCTGAAAAACCACAAATTCGGCAAATTTGGTTTTGGTACTCGATGGCTACCATAAATTAAATCAGTTCCCAGAAGTGCGAAAAAACCATTTAGACCAATTATCTAACTTTGGATAAATATTAAGTATAAATTGACGTTGCTCATTGCTAAATGGTTTCACAATAATAAGGAGTGCAAC
>JABGWU010000070.1 GCA_018645475.1 Opitutia bacterium | reverse complement strand
ATAATTGGTTTAACCACACAAGGCATTCCTATTTCCCCAACTGCCAACCGAAACTCCTCTTCCGAAGATGCGAAAAGAAAGGGAGATGTTTTCAATCCAAGATCTTCCGCAGCAAGCCGGCGAATGCCCTCCCGGTTCATGGTCAACTGAGTTGCACGGGCTGTTGGAATAACCGTGGCAGAACCAGTGGTTTCCAATTCAGCTAAAGTATCCGTAGCGATAGCCTCCACTTCAGGCACAATTAAATCCGGTTTCTCTAATTCGATCACTCGTTTAAGCTCCTGTCCGTCGAGCATGGAAATAATATGGCACCTGTCCGCAACCTGCATTGCGGGTGCGGCGGCATAAGAATCAACGGCAATCACCTCTACGCCATATCGCTGAAGTTCAATCACTACCTCTTTACCGAGTTCACCGGAACCACAGAGAAGAACTTTTTTCGCTGATTTTTTAAAGGGAGTTCCAATGGAAATTGACATCGTAATACTTTACAAGAGCAGACGCCTCCATGGTCGAGCCAAAAATCAATCTTCGGACTCTTCCATGACTGCTCCCTTGATCAGTCGGCAAAACTCTTTCTTAGAAACTTCAATCACATCTGATTCTTTAAATTTCGACTTATGGGTGTGCTTGTACTGAATCGTCATCCGAGCCCACTCAGTAATGCGATAACTATCTTTTCCTTTAACCCAGACTTGCCCCTGCTGTAATTTCATAGACAAGAAATAACAGCAGATGGGTAAATCGACGATTCAATTAATTTTTTTGTTTAGAAACTTCGATTACAAAATTTATTTAATTTTATAATAGTATAAATCACATAATCTTCATAGTGTAAATTAGAAGATTTAACCCATTAAAACATAAAATGACTGAACAAATAAATGAACTAGCAGGACGAGGTGCACGATTAGGTGCAGTAATTATAGATTCCCTAATTATTTTCCCAATACTTATCGGCATTGCGATGATCACAGGATTTTGGGATGATTTTCTGCCTAGAATGGCAAGTGGAATACCCCTCGCACCAAAAGAGAATTTGATTATTTTTTTAGTTGGACAAAGCACATTCCTTATCCTTAACGGCTCTTTCCTTGCCAATTATGGTCAAACTATAGGTAAGAGAATAATGAAGATTAAAATTGTGGATATGGCAGGAAATAATCTCGGGATCATTAAACTATATTCTCTTAGATATCTTGTTTTTTCTTTAATCAGCCAAATTCCCGTAGCAGGTGGGTTAATCAGTCTGATTAATGTTTTGTTTATTTTTGGTAATCACAAAAGATGCCTTCATGATCGATTGGCAGGAACACAAGTAATTAAAACTTAACAGAATAAAATTTCACAAATTGGGGTTGGAAGAAATCTTACATTAAGGTTCATTTTAAAATGACAAAATAGGCTAAAATTTTGTTGTACTAACCATTAAAAACAGTCTTATGAGAAGATCATTTCTTTTTTTCCAATCTTATTGCTGTGAAATTATTTTTATCAAAAAAGTCTTTTTTATATACTTCTGCTTTACTTGTGTATAGTCACCTCCTTGGAGAAATTCAGAATTCAGGAGAAAATACAGATTCAGAATATGCGCAAAAAAGCTATCTCACCTTTGATCTCAAACCCATGGGTAGTATGGATCGACCTCTCATCTTACGTACCTTTGTACCAACGCTGAGCGTTTCAACGAATTCTGTTTTATCAAATCACTCAACAGGTTCCACTTCACCAAAATACAGCCCAAGTAGCGGGAAAGAATCGACTAAGGAATACCAACCCATAGATGGCATTCCTGCTGCTATAGCTGTCAACTTGGGCAAACACCTTTCCTATGTTTGGGACACTACCGAATGTCGCCTGCTTTATGCTTGGACTGATGGATTCTTTGATATGAAGAATTATTGGGGAGATCGATTGAGTGGAAGAAGAAAGGGATTTGGATATGTTCCAAGACTATTTGGTTTCGTTTTTTACAAAGCCTTGGGAAAACATCCGCTTTCCATCAACGGGAAATCAATCTCCGGATTGGGTGCCCCTAGATATACCGGTTATTCACTCGGGACAGATCGTTTACCCGTTTATGAATATAAAGCGGGCAAACATAATATTTCCCTAAAAATACAACCCGGGCCGTCAACCCAAACCCTTAGACTTGAATTCAGCACACCCGAAAAAGAATCCCTACAGTTTTCTTCACCCAACACTCAGGTCGAGACGATAAGTTCAACTCCTGGTAAGCTGAGTATCGTCATTCGCCCAAATGCCGGGGAAAGTTTTTCCTCAGATGAGAAAAAGGAAATTATAAAAGAACCGACCCAGCAAATTGGTGAAAAACTATACACTTCACTCGGTTGTATCGCATGTCATTCCCTAGACGGTGGAAAAAATCATGGTCCTACACTAAAGGGTTCTTTTGGCTCAAAAAGAGAATTCCTTAAAGCATCTTCTCTCGCAGTGGATGAATCCTATATTCGCGAATCAATTGAACATCCAATGGCGAAAACGGTAAAGGGATACCTCACAGGCATGATGCCACCATATAAACTCCAACAGGCGGAATACGATTCTCTTATTCTGTTCATCAAATCTGTTCGATAACTTTTTATTCAAAGCACATGATAAAGACTATTCTTGTTATTCTACTTTGCCTCCCGGCATTGACCTACGCCTCGACCAAAAGTTACACCGTTGAAAATATCGCTTTTCCGGACGACATGCCACCCGAAATTGGCGGACTGGCTTTTGACAAAGACGGAAATTTGTATGCCTGCCTACGACGGGGTGATGTGGTGATAAGTAAACCCGGCAAAGACCCCAATGACATGAATTGGAAAATTTTCGCGACCGGTCTGCATAACCCGATGGGAATGGTACTTGTCGCGCCCGGTCATATTCTCGTATCTCAAATGGCCGAACTAACTGAGATCATTGACACCAATCAGGATGGAGTTGCAGACCGTTACAACAACCTGTCAACCGAGTTTGGGATAAGTGGAAATTATCATGAAACGAACGCGATCTGTAGGGATGGTGACGGAGGATATTACATCGCGTTAGGCACTGCATCCCACAATGGTCCCACTTTTCATACTCCCCGAGGTGACTATTCAAAGGAAGGCAGACGGGGTCGTAATTTTTCATCGAATCATTTACGGGGCTGGGTCGTTCAGTACGACAAGAATGGAAAACTTACCCCCTTTGCGAGTGGCTTTCGTATGCACAATGGAATCACCCGTTCACCTAACGGCGAAATTTGGTCCGGAGATAATCAGGGAGATTGGCGTGGAGGATCACCCATTT
>JABGWU010000069.1 GCA_018645475.1 Opitutia bacterium | reverse complement strand
TGTCCCAAAATGGCACCAACCACAACTTAACAAAAGAACAAATATCTGAACTATGTGGAACGGTTTTATCTATCATTCATCCTAATCGGAATATGGACAATCACATCCGGTACACGCAGGATGGCAAGTTGATGATGTCCATGGATATTCTTTCTAAGAATCCATGTACTTATGCTGATAACCAGCTTTCCTGTGAAATGGAGTTTACTGCTTTTGGAAAGTCTCAGGGAGTGCAACCAGGAATTACTCATTTTCAAAAGGTTAGGAAAGGAGTCTATGACGTAACTGCATTAAAGCCGGACGGGAAAACTGTGCACCAGGTTCAGACTATGTATCCCTGCTCAATGACGATTCTGGAAGCACAGGCCTGGGTGGAGGCTAACTCGGGACCAGGAGAGATTGGTGAGAAATTGGGAGAAACTATTAATACTCTGGAACAACTCACGCCTCAAATCGAAGGAGGTAAAAAAAAGAAAATAGAATTACTCAAAAAACAGGCTAAATCCGGAGATGGAAGGGCCCAAGCAGGACTTGGCACCCTGCACCTGATGGCGGCTATTAAGAACATCGGAGTCGAACACGATCCAGAACGTGGTCTTGCACTGCTCAAAGAGGCTGCAGAAAAGAAGTTGGTTTCTGCATACGTGATGCTGGGAAATGCGAACATGATTCCCGGATTAGCCTTTCCAAAGCAGAATTATGTAACGGCTTTTGGCTGGTACGAAAAGGCAGCACAGACCGGACGGGCCGATGCCCTTAACATGGCGGGGATGATGAAGCTGTTTGGACTGGGCACCAAACAGGACGGACCTCAGTCCATCGAGTGGTTGACCCGTGCGTCGGAGCAGGGTAATCCCTCTGCTCATTTTAATCTCGGTATTATCAGGGTGTTTTTTCCGAAAGAACTCAAGCAGCGGTGGAAGGTGTCATTGGAGCAAGACCCCGTGACGGGGATGATGCACATAAACCTTGCTGCCGAGCAAGGGCATGAACCGAGCAAGATGATGCTGCAGTTTCTTAACCAAAAACGCCATCCCAAGCTGGCCTACCCAGCCCAGGCCAAGGCGAAACTGTGGAAGAAAAAGCATCCCAGAAAGCTTGCGCGGAACCGCGATTATCCGGATTCCACCATCGAGATGGACTTTAAGATTGAAGGCGGGCAGATCAAGTTCATGGACGCCAACATCAACGCCAAGCTGGTTTGGTCGCTGGGGGCTAGTGGAGCGGTGGTTAATCAAGATAATGTACAAAAAAATGTACAAAAAAATGTAAACAAAAAATTCTTGTTAAACAAATGGTGGGGTTTTGATGGTGATTGCGGATTCTTGATTCTTTGGGACGATGAAGGCAACGAATATGGTCTTTATAATAAAGAAACTAATGAAAATCCAATGCAGAGATATATAAATGAAAAATGGTGGATAGCTACCTATGGGAAACTCTATATAGGGGATTATTATATGAAAGGTAAATTTTTCGATAAAGTTGAAAATAATTTTACGTATTTTGATCTTAATTATAAATTTAAAACTAGAAATAATAGATCAGTACCTATTTTTAAGTACTTGGAATTTTCTAAAATTGATAAAAATGGAAATAAAATTAAAGAAGATGTTTCTGGATGGGGTGAGATCGAGTTACTTGCATGTAAAATTAGTAATATAAGGGAAACAAAAGAATTTTCTACTCAATTAGAACATATTAAGAAAATTTTCAATAAAAAATGATATGGCCAATTTTGTTAATTATTAAAGCATCATTGTTAACTTAACATATTAGAGGGGTTCTTATGAAAAATACTGGCACTCTTACCATAATCATAATCATGTTTCTTTCAGTTGGCTGCGCCAATAAGGCCTCCAAGCAAGTCATACTAGCCAAAGATGTAGAACAGAACATAATAGCCAAAGAGGTATGGACTGAAACCGTTACAGGCATGAAGTTCCGCAAAATTCCGAGGAAAAGTATTTTTTTCAGAATCGGCAGTCCGTCCACGGAACAGGGGCGTAAGGACGACGAAAAACAGCACACATTGAGAGTAGAAAAATATTGGATTGCTGAAACTGAAGTGACTCAGAAACAGTGGAATACGATAATGAGTTTCAATCCTTCAAAGTTCAAGGGAGACGACCTGCCAGTGGATTCAGTTAGTTGGAACTTAGCCCAGAAATTCATAAAAACACTAAACACCCGAACAGGAAAGAAGTTCCGCCTACCGACTGAGGCAGAATGGGAGTTAGCTGCACGTGCCGGGACCACAACGGCTCGTTACTGGGGTGAGGAAATTGGGGAAAATAATGCTAATTGCGGTAAATGCGGTGACTCATGGGATAATACTGCTCCAGTAAAAAGTTTTGCGCCTAATAATTTTGGTCTTTATGACATGCTTGGCAATGTGTGGGAATGGACATGCTCGGAATATAAAAAAACTTATGACGATATTGAGCAAAGATGTGTAAGTGGTGCAAGACTTTATGTGCTCCGTGGTGGTGCCTTGAATAACTCAGCAAAGCATGTACGTGCTGCGAGTCGTGCCAAGAGCAGACCTGCAGGAAAACTTCGCGGTTTTAACTGTGGTTTCCGCTTGGCGATGGACACATCCAATGAGGAATCCACAGCTACGGTAATAGCTGTAGAAGAAGTTAAAAAAGCAACTATTTACTTCGATAGGACAACTAAAAAATGGTCTTTAGAGAAGAAAGATCGAAAACAGCCCAGATA
Source organism: Opitutia bacterium (assembly GCA_018645475.1). Classification (GTDB taxonomy): domain Bacteria; phylum Verrucomicrobiota; class Verrucomicrobiia; order Opitutales; family Seribacteraceae; genus Seribacter. The sequence goes on along the minus strand of JABGWU010000069.1, from coordinate 751 downwards.
TGTAGGTGAAATTGCTGACGGCATTCCAAGCGGAAATGGAGCTCTTTACCTTCCGCACGGGTTCTATGAAGGAGAATTTTATAATGGTAAATTCAATGGTCAAGGAAAAAGATTATACTTTGAAAAAGGTAAACTTGTCGGTGAATTTAAAAACAACAAAGCACATGGGCAAGGAACCTACACTTATCTAAATGGTGACAAGTATGTTGGTGAGTACAAGAAAGGTAAAAAACATGGCAGAGGAACATTTACTTGGCCTAATGGAAGTGAGTATGTGGGCTATTGGAAATTTGGAAAGAGAGAAGGTCATGGAATTAGAACTTATTCTAATGGAGGGAAATATGAAGGTGAATGGAAAAATGGCCTGTTCGATGGACAGGGAACTTACATTTTCGAAGATGGTAGAAGATATGAGGGTGAATGGAAAAATGATAAAATTTGGAATGCAAAAATGTACAATAAAGAGGGTAATGTAATCAAAGAAATTGTAAAAGGAAAAATAAAACAATAATAAGAACAAATACTTCTAAGAAATTGTTATTGCGATAAAATTGATCGATTATTTTAGTTTTTAAGAGCTTCGGGATTCCCGCTTCACAACCAGGCTTAGGACAAGCTTACCAGGAATTACTACAATTTACGGGTACATCAATAATCAGTTTTAGAACCTTCCCGGAATTGTTTTAGTCAAATAATTAGTTTTATTATAAACATCTATTGACAAACTTCATCTGCATCAGATAGTCTTTCT
>JABGWU010000008.1 GCA_018645475.1 Opitutia bacterium | reverse complement strand
TTTTATTTCCAATCAAAATCGTGCCCTTTTGCTAAATGAGGACGGGACTTTTACTGAGCGTGGACAGCAGGTGATTAATAAAACGCCATTTAGGCGTTTTGGAGAACAGGAAGAAATTTATGGAACCATTCATTATCTTCTGTCTGATGCAGCCTCATTCGTCACCGGGACAGTTGCTGCGGTGGACGGCGGGTTTTCTTGCTTCTGTGGAGTATAAGATAAATACCTTATATTAATGAAAGCAAAGTACTATTCCACATCGGAATTGGCAGAGAAAACCGGCACATCCCGCCAGGTTATATCTGCTATCATTAACGAAAAGTGGAGGGAGAAAAGAATTTCTCAGGCGACTTATGATCGCATAAAAGAAGCGATGGATGACCTCGGTTTTGTTCCGGACAGGACTGCAACATCTCTTAAAAAAGATAAACGTAAAACAGTGGGCTTGCTTTGCCATGGACCCCTTTATTCCCACATCCTCACGGCAATCGAAAAATTAAATCATCATTTTTTAGATCAGGATATACCCGTTGAAATGCATATTAGTGCGGAGGGTGGTTTGGCAGATGGTTTGCGTGATTTAATGGGGCAGCGTGTGGAGAGTTTAATTGTGCTTCTTAGCCCAATGACCCGAAATTTCTGTGAGGTTGATCTGAAAAACCCTTCAATTCTTAAATTATTCAGGGTGGTTCCAAGTGTAATATATAATTTTCCTTTCGGTATTCATGAACAATCCCTAGAGCAGGAATTGATTGGTGGAGGGGCTCAATTGATTGGTTTTTCCAAAGAAAAAGCGTACACACAATTTTTAAAAAGTTTAGTCAAACAGAAGAAAACCCGAATACTGGTAGACGATAAAATATTTTCTCTTTTTAAAGCAGATACGCAAATGAGTAAGGTTTGTGAAAAATTTGATCGTTTGGACACTTATCCAAATCCACAGAGTGAAAAACTGGATCAAAATCCCTTTGTGATAGGTGAAAAATTAGCCCAACTTTTACTCAGTCGAATTAAGGAGTATGGTTATGATTTTATCTTAACTTCCTCTGACCGAATTGCTCAGGGAATGGCTGCAGTTTTTCATAAATCTGGACTTTCTATTCCCAAAGATATTAACCTTCTCGGATTTGATAAAATTAATTCGCTTCCCTACTTTAAGCATAATTTACCCACCATTGAAGTACCTGTTCAATTGATGATCGATGAGCTTCTCTCTACACTAAGGAAACAGAGTTGGAAGGGAAATGCATTTCAGGTAGAGGCTAATTTATCAGAATTTTAAATCTTTTTAGATTTTTAAGTTGATGGGTAATAATCATCCTGTTGATATGCACTAAACAATAATTTATGAGCACTGTAGATCAATTCGAAAGCGTTTTCAAGGCAGCAGCCAAAACAACTTATTCTTATAAAAAACCTCCACTTAATAAGGTTTTACTGGTTACTGATATGGTAAAAGATCAAGCCACATTATATTTGAATTTAGTTCGAGCGTTTTTGGATGAATCCCTTTCCCCCAATGAAACTGAATGGGTGCTACTTTCAGAAAGTGATTTTGAAACGGTAAAGGATTTACTTGAGAAAGTGGAATTGAATCGCCCCGATTTAATTGTCACATATCGTCATCTAAAAAGTGAGTCTTGGCGTTGGCCTTACAGTTTAGGTGAACATCTTGATGTACTTACTCAGGTAACAGAAACTCCAGTTCTAGTTATACCACATCCAGATCGAGATGATTCGTCAGAATTATTATCCACAGCACCCAAAAAAATTATGGCTGTCTCAAGCCATATTTGTGGAGAAGGTACGTTGGTTAATTATGCATCTGCTTTCACCCCTAAAGACGGTTCGCTTTCCATTAGCCATATCGAAGACAAGTCCACGCTCGACCGGTATCTTGATGCGATCGATAAAATTCCCGATATTGATTCGGAAGTTGCCAGGGAAACCTTATTGAATCGATTGCTTAAAGATGCAAAAGACTTTTCTGAATCCGCAAAAGAATGTCTAGTTCAAGCAGGTTTGGGCATAAAGGTTGAATGCAATGCCCAACTTGGTTCTCAATTAGAGGATTACAGGAAACTTATTGAGGACGGTGAGGTAGATTTACTTGTTATGCATGCAAAGGAGGATGATCAATTAGCCATGCATGGAATGGCTCACCCGCTAGTTGTTGAACTTCGGTCCGTCCCGATCTTATTACTATGAATGTACTTTCGCCAGTTCTTGCTTCTTCTTCCGCACATTCAGTCAGTCCGGATATAACTTACCTGTTTTTTGGTTTGCTCGTGTGCATGATTTTATGCCTTGCATTGGAGGAAAAAATTCACGCCAAAAAATCCCTTATTGTAGGTATCTTTGCCATTATAACCCTTTTCCTTGGTACTTGGTTTCACCTTCTGCCATTTGATGATGTTGGGAACCTAATGATTGGGGGACACAAGATTTCTATGCCAGTTTATATCCCTGGAGTGGACTGGGAAGTAATTGCAATCATTCTTGGATCTTCCCTTTTTGTAGATGTAACGAGTAAGTCAGGCCTTTTTACTTGGGTTGCAGTAAAACTAACAAAGTTATCTACAGGTGATCCACTTAAACTGCTCATTTTATATGGAGTGATGACCGTGGTTTTTTCTGCAGTTCTCAATAATGTGACCGCAATGATTATCGTGGGTTCTCTGACCGGAGTTTCACTCAAAAAATTGAATCAGTCGGAAAAGTTGCTCGGATTTCTTTTGGTTGAAGGATTACTTACGAACATTGGAGGTTTACTTACATTAATTTCATCTGTTCCCAACATAATTGTTGGAAAAACAGCCGGAATTGAATTTGTTGATTTTTTCTTAAAGGCCGCTCCATATGTTGTGATTGCAACGGTGGTTACCATTTGGCTGGGTTCTAAACTATTTAAGATTGGATCACTAAAATCTGAGGAAGAAAAGAATTCAGCAATGATGTTAGTTTCTGGATTTGATGAAAATGAAGGTATTGAGTCACTTGGATTTTTTCGTTTTGGAGCATTAATGACTTTTGTTTTTATCGGAACGGTTGCCATGACTTCGCAATTGCCTGTAGTCAAGGATTTGGGTTTAGGGTTTGTAGCCTTGGCATTTGCAGGAATTATGTTGGTCCGATATAAATCAGTGGCGGATCGCTTTTATAAGACGATTGATTGGGATCTACTCTTTTTCTTTGTTTGTTTATTCGCTGTGATTAATGTCATGGAACATGCATTAGTGCTTAATTTAATCGGTGATTGGCTTAAGCCTATTCTTGGATTGGGCGATTCTGCCGGTCCGGCAGCATTATTAGTTGCCTCAGCCGCTGCCAGTTCAGTAACTGATAATATTCCATTAGCAGCCATGCTGGCTAAAATTCTAGGGGGAATCCCTGAAATGGCTTCCAATCCAGACAGTCCTTACTGGTGGGCGGTAATTTTTGGCTCAAACCTGGGGGGGAACATTACGCCAATCGGATCGGCATCCACTTTAGTGTCTGTGACCATTATCCACAAATATGGGTTAAAGCTATCCTTTGCCGGCTTTGTGAAAGTCGCACTTCCTTATGCGATTATTCAACTGGCACTGGGAGTTGTTTATTTGCTCCTAACCAGTTGAAGTAAAGTGGTGTGCCATTCCGAATGGTAGGAGTGGGTTACCTATTCTAAATCTTTAACAGATTCTTATTCTTTCCTTAGCTTGGAATTCTGTCCTAAGATTACTGCCGCGAATATCAAGACCGAGCCAAGTATTAATCGAAGAAGGGTGTCTTTTTGAACATTTTCGATCTCTCCAAAAACAAATAAGGAACAGATTACCGCAAGGGGAACCACTGCATTGTTACAAGCGGCCAGAGTTCCCGTATTCGATTGAGTTGCCCCTTTATTCCATAGGAAAAAACCTAAGCCAGAGGCTATAAATCCGAGGTAGAGAATTGATTTCAATTGATCTGGGTTGATTTCCAATGTGCTCCAATCCGTAAACAACGAAGAAAAGCAGGCGGCACATAAAGTACCTCCTATCGTTAAAAGTGAAAATACATTACGGTCATTAATTTGCCGGTTCTTATACTTCCAGTCTCGGTAAGCCACCTGTCCAAAAGCGAAGGCGAGTCCAGATCCCTGCATTAGCATAAATCCGATCCAAATATCACCACTTGGTACAGCCTTTGCTTTGATAATTCCGGCTCCTAAAACCGATAAAATTCCAACGAGTAGATAACGCCAGGAAAACTTTCGCTGACGAATATCGTTTATAAGCACAACATAAACAGGAGTTAAAATCGAAAAGATAGCAACTAGATGAGAGGGGATATAGTAAAATGCACGCATATATAAACTGTACATTAACCCAAACTGGACTGCACCGTAGAGAATGAGACGCCCGCGGTCACGCACCGAAATGTCATGTGTTATGAGGAAGGGCAAGAATAGTAGGGAGGCACATCCAAGCCGAATCGTGGCAACTATGTATGGATCAACTCCTTTTAATGAATTTCCTATCAGTCCGAAAGAAAAAGCCCAAAGGAGAGATACAACTCCGAGGTAAATCATTATGATTTTGCAATCAATTCATCAGCATGTCTTGCCGATCGCCTGTTAATGGTAATTCCAGTTTCAGTAAGAAAATATTTTTTACCAACGATAGGTTGCTCCCAACGAGAATTGATCTCCTCGGCCTGGAGTTCCTGGAATATCCTGAAATTCCTCGTCCCAGGGTTTGTCAAAAGCGATGAACGCTTCTAGGTCATCGATTTGAGATGGGTAGTAACTGGCCGCTATGTGACTGTAGGTGGATTGATTTGGACCTTCTCTAATAATGTTCTCTCGTTGCTCTCGCCATTCATTGTCCATCCGAATTTGAAAAAGGTCGTTCGGGTTCCAAATGAATCCAAGGGTGATGCGATTTTCTGGAAAGTTGAGAGCATAAAAACTTCCGTCGATATTGGGATCTTTGTAGTCTTCGGTTTTGTGAAGGTAAGAATAACTACCAATTAACTCGAAGTTTGCCCATTCGCGTGTTGAAATTACTTCAATGCCAAAGGTTTTAATGTCCAGGTGCTTTGCAGATCTCGAATTCGGACTTGTGGATTGATAAACCCAATCGACTAAATCTTGATCCCATCGATGAAAAATTGCTCCATTAACCTTCCATTTTTTGCGCTGTAAGGCATAACCAAGTTCAAGATTTTTTGATGTTTCACGTTTTAGATTAGGATTACTTGCAAATAGACCAGTTGTCTTACCTCCAATCGCACCGTAACCAACCGCTTGTGTGGTTTGAGCATAAGACAGGTATGTTCGTTCGAAGCTATCCTTACTATCATTATTACTCCAGTTTATTTCGGCAATAGGTGAAATTTTGTATTTATCTCGGTTAGTATCGTCTAAAGTTGCCCCAGCTTTAATTGTTATACTTTTTTGATCACTAAGATCATATCGATACTCAGGTAAGATACTTAATTTATAATAATCCCGGCTTGTGAATTTGCCTTCTTCTAAAGTAGTGGAATTTATTTCATCGCTAATAACCTGTATGGCATAATTAATGGCTGTATTATCTCCCATTACATGTAGTCCAGATATAGAAAATGCGGTTACTTTTGTTTCATGAATATATTTTTGGTCGGGGATAAAACGATCATAGATATAATGATCGTTATTTAATCGGTGATATGCAGATGCTTCCCAATGACTTTGTTCACCGTAGAAGTGTTCATGATTTAAAATGTATAAATTGGTTTTTATATCTTCTGTTTCATTGGAACCATATGGAGCCGCATAGAGTTCTGGCCAACCAAAGAATTTCTTTTGGAAGCCAGCAAAAAAGTCAGTTTGTGAATTGGGTCCTAAGAGTTGTATGCGTCCGGAGGTACGATCAAATTCGTGATCTCCAAATGGAATAGTTCCATCGCTTTCTGATCGTGAACTTTCGATTTCTGCACCCCATGTCCAATCAACGGAGTTTTTGTAAGTTCCGGTCCATGCGTTGTGGAGGCGTTGAAAATTTAGATTATGATCTCCACCTCCAACTGTAAGGCTACCTCTCTTCGTGATTTCGCTCCAAGAATAAGATACTGTCCCCACGCTACTGTTAAATCCACGAAGTGCATTATCCGCACCGGTTAATACTTTGGGTTCCCCCAGCATTTCTGGAGCAATAGGAAGTTCGGTAGTGTAGTGCCCAGTTTGTGGATCCATAAGAGTGGCACTGCCTACTTGAATACCAGTATTTTCAAAAGTGCCTCCTCTAATACTTAGGTCTCCCTGGGCTTCTGCCATATTTCGGCTTTGCATATCAACCCGGGGATCGAAATCCAAGTTAGAAATCGGGGTTTCGAAGGTGGTGACGGGCCGTTGATTCGCGGTCTGTTGTCCAAAAATTGTAAGAGATGGAAGTAAGTCTACCTTGATGAGGGAATCATTATTTTCGAGGGACTTCTGTGCTAGGGCAGAGGTAACAATGAATAGAGTAATGGTAGAGGTTAGGGAT
>JABGWU010000068.1 GCA_018645475.1 Opitutia bacterium | reverse complement strand
TAATTTGATTACCTTAACTTTTCTATCTCGATAAAAAAATAAGAAATGAAACAGTTTCATGAGTAAGGTTTAATCTCATGAAAAGGATATGTTGGAGGCAATCCCCAAAGAGCTAACCTAAGAAATTAGATCAGAGACCTAAATATGATTTGCAAACCAAACTCTTCGTATTTTGCGTAAAAATTCTGTCGTTTTACGCCAAATCTTTAAGGGTTGTTTAGCCTAACCGCTTGCTAGCACTTGTCGTTTGAAATGACCTTCATTGAGATCGACCCGTTCCGGCCGGCCTTTGTGCATGTATACGACTTCCGTATGATCGAGCCCGAGTAGTCCAAGAATAGTGGCGTGGAAATCGTGGACATGTACCTTGTCTTTGACCGCGTGCAGACCAAGTTCATCAGTCTCCCCAATAACCTGTCCGCCTTTGACGCCTCCTCCAGCCATCCACATGGTAAATCCGGTCGGATTATGGTCGCGACCATCGCCTTTTTCACTCATCGGAGTTCGGCCAAATTCACCTCCCCAGATGACCAGGGTTTCTTCTAATAGCCCGCGGGCTTTCAGATCGGTTATGAGCCCCGCGATGGGAAAGTCCACCTGTTGGCAGAGCCTGGAGTGGTTGCTCTCCATATTCGTATGACTGTCCCATTTACTGCCTGCACCGTGGTACAATTGCACAAAGCGTACGCCCCGTTCCACCAAACGTCGCGCAAGCAGGCATTGTTGCCCAAAAGTTTTTGTTTCCTTCTGATCCAATCCGTACAATGACTTGGTGGCGGAGGATTCGTTCTCCAAGTCGACAGATTCCGGAGCATGCATTTGCATGTTGGCGGCCAGTTCGTAACTGCGGATACGGGCTTCCAGTTCTGAATTGGATTCCCGGCCCTGCAGATGTCTTTGGTTGAGGCTTTGCAGAAAGGATAATTTTAAATCTTCCGCCTGTTTGATTTTTGATTCTCTTGGTTTGAGATTGGCGATGGGTTCCGGTCCGTTTTCCAAAAGAACCCCCTGATGGGTGGCGGGCATAAAACCGTTTCCCCAGCACCGGGTACCATTGACGATCATGGCACTGGTATCCTTGATTACCACGAAACCGGGAAGATTTTGGTTTTCCGTACCAAGACCATAAGATACCCATGAACCAAGAGAAGGGCGTCCGCCAAATACCGAACCGGTGTTCATTTGGCAGACTCCACCGGCATGATTGATGCCGTCGGAAACGCAGGAACGGATCACACAGAGTTCATCTGCAATTCGGCTGTGGTTGGGTAACCAATCAGAAATCCATAGACCACTCTCGCCATGCTGTTTCCAAGCTCTCTTGGATTCAAGCAGGGGAGAACCTACTTCCCCCATGGCGGTGACAGGGCGGTCGAAACTATCGGGGAGGGGCTTGCCGGCGAGTTTGTTGAGCAAAGGCTTCGGGTCAAAAAGATCGAGATGGCTGGGGCCACCTTCCATGAAAAGAAAGATTACATTCTTTGCCTTTCCCCAGTGATGGGGAATCTTCGGAAGTGTGGGGTTGTTCGAAGCACGAGCAAGCAGCGGTTCATTGGCAAGAGCAGATAATGCAACGGCTCCAAAACCCGCACCCGCTGAGTTAAGAAAATGGCGACGGTTGAATGGTTGGTCGATTTGGAAGCAGGCCATGATTAATGAAGATAAAGAAACTCGTTGGAAGTAAGGATGACGTGACACAAAGCAGCCAATGCCTCGGTTTGAGGAGATGAAGTCTTTTGGGGTGTCGTTCTGGGAAGAAAGCCGGTGTCTTGTAAAACTTGGTTGGGAGACTTGGCAAAGTTCAAGTCCAGTTTGGCAGCCCCTTGATCTGGTGCTTTGTTATTTTTGGAAATAAGCGAATGCTCCTGACTGATTGCAGGGGAGGAAATGCGGAAACGCTTTATATTTCCATTCCAGAAATGTTGTCCAGTGGAACGCCCTCCGAGAAATAATTTATCGGAAGAGACGGATTGCAGGGCAATGATATCATGTTTGATCCGGGCTTCCTGAACTTTCGAATCCGGAGTCTCGAGATCTTTCCAGACAAAATGAACATGAGAGTCACCCTTGGGGCTCAAAGTGACGGAGCAGGAAAGATAATGGGTTTTACCCAAGGGAATCTGCAAATTCGAGTCAATCACCCGATAAATGGTGTCACCCCCGATATTTTCACCAATTAATTGCATGATGAAATTTCGCGGTTCGTATGCTGACTTTGCACTGGTGATTCCGAAGGTCCACCCTGCTTTTTGGTGACTGCCTGACCATTGACTTAAGAGTGTGTTCACATAGGCATTGGCGTGAATGTGATCGAGGCGGGTAATGGCTTCAATTGTCCAACTGGATCCCAGTTCAATTCCTTTCTTTTGGTAAATACGGGGGGGATTTTGGTAAAGGCTGAGGTGATCGATCGATTTATCGGTTTTGGTTTCGATTACTTGGGGTTCTTTGTTTGGTTCTTGATTATTTAACCATTGATCGAGGAAGCTTTGAGACAATTCGATTTCGGCCTGAGTTGCTGGACGAGCATAGGCTGACTTAAAGATTTTGGAAATGGTTGACTTGGTACTTTCCGACTTGGCAAATTTTTTGGCCATGGCCAGGGCGCGTGCATGAGGCCAAGGGTTATTTCTGAGTAGGAGTGCCTGAGTGGATGTGGTTGTATCGAGTCTTTCCGATGAGGATGAGAAACCTGCAGGTGCATCGAAAGCATAGAGAATGCGATCAGGAGAGTTCCTTTTCTTTTTAACATAAACACTTCGATGCGGAGAATTTCCATCGACTGAACTGCCTCCGCTTTTTGTTTTTAATTCTCCGGAAGTAAAAAGCATGGCATCCCGAATCTGCTCAGCGGATAAACGACGGGGAGGGAAACGCCAAAGAAGTTGGTTTTGCGGATCCTGCAGGCTTGCCTTGTCCGAGGGTTCTCGACGGGCAGTTTGGCCGTAGGTATCGCTTAGCATGATCAAGCGGTGAAGTGATTTTAGTTTCCAGTCATTTTCGACCAGATAATTAGAGAGGAAGTCAAGTAATGCAGGGTGGCTCGGTGGTTCACCAAGAAATCCGAAGTCATTGGCCGTGGTAACCAGTCCCTGTCCAAAATGTTTTTGCCATATACGGTTAACGATCACGCGGGTGGACAGAGGATTATCCGGAGAGGTGATCCAGTTAGCCAAGGCCAGACGGCGACCTGTAGTACCATTTTTGGTCTCCTCGATTTTCGGAGAGGGTAGGTTAAGTAGGGAGAGAAACTCGGGAAAGGTTTCCTGTTTCTTTTTCCCGGGAACAAAAGTACGAGCAGGGCGAACCGAGAGATCAGTGGTTATGAAGGCCTGGGGAAGGGAAGGCTTGGGTGAAAAACTGGCGAGTTGGAGGTTCAGGTTGTCGTACTTTTTTTTCAATTCCTCTTTAAATTTCTCTTCCCACTTTATGCGTTTCCCTTTTTGCCGTACTTGCCTGTTTACCATTTCCACGAGTTGTTGCTCATGTGTCGTCCGCTCCTCAGGTTTTTTATAGTACATTTCCTGAATGTCTGCCGGGAACTGCTTAACTACATTCCTTTCATTTCCTTTTAATATATCCTTCTTCAGTTCCAGGAGTTTTTCCCTGACCTCAACAGTTTCTGCCTCCCATTTTTGAAGTTTTAGCAGTTGATCAGGTTGGCCGATATTTTGGTCTTCGGGCCACCAGACACTGGATAGAAAACTTTGCAGTGAATAGTAATCCTTCTGCAGAATAGGATCAAATTTGTGATCGTGGCACTGGGCACATCCCATCCCAAGTCCAAGAAAAACCTCACCGGTCACATTGGTCATTTCATTAAGGATAAGTTCCCATTGCATGCGTGCATTACGTTGGTTCCATTCATACACGCCATGACGAAGAAAACCGGTGGCTATCATGTGATCAAAGTCTTTTGGATCGATCTCGTCACCCGCGAGTTGTTCACGGACAAACTGATCGTAGGGTTTGTCCTGATTTAGGCTCCTGATGACATAATCTCGATACAGGTAGGCAGAGGAACGAAAATCATCGGCCCGGTAGCCGTCTGATTCGGCAAAGCGGACAACATCCAACCAATGAGTCGCCCAGCGCTCCCCATAGGCTGGACTGGCTAAAAGTTTTTCAATCAATTCTTTCTTAGCTGTTTCTGGATTCTTCTTCCATGAATCAGCAAAGGCATCGGTTTCACTCTCTGACGGAGGAAGACCAATCAGATCGAAACTCGCCCTTCGGATAAAGTCGTAAGGTCCAGCTTGGGGTGATAATTGCAATTCATTAGTTTCGAGCTTTTCCTGGATGAAGTAATCCACTGGATTAGCAGGAAAATTGAGGGTGTTTTTTCGAATGGGTTGAATGGCCCACCAAGCCTTTTCCCTTTCCGAAAAATTTGCACGCACATCCTCAGATTCGGTGGCACTTTTAGAAAATAAAAAATGATTTGCAAAAAGTGTAGCTAGGAAGATGTAAATGATTCTAGTCATAAGATAACATTAATCATCTATTCCCGAATAAAAGTCGGTCAATTGTTTTTGTTATTAATTTGCGTTTTTTTTCTTTTAATTTGCGTCAGTTTATCCTGCAATTTGACCCAGCTTTGGGATATGGTCTTCATTTTTAAATTACATTAGAGTTTGTATTCAATGCTTGTCAAAAACGGATAGTCCGTTTTCCTATCTGTACAGCCCATATTATATTAATTATGAAAATTCTACTTAGTCTTTTATTTATTTTTTCAACGCTAGTTACTTTTGGAGATCATCATGGTAAGAAAAAGCCACTAAAGGCTTTTATGATCACAGGTGGTTGCTGCCATGATTACCCTAAGCAAAAGAACATAATAAGTGAGGGAATCAGCGAGCGGGTGCCTACCAAATGGGATATCTTTTTTGAAATGGATGAGAAAAAAAGTAAGGCTAGGCTGAACAAAAAAGGTTGGGCAGATGGCTATGATTATATCGTTTACAATCACTGCTTTGCTCATGAAAAAGATGCGAAATTTGTTAAATCAATTGCTGATATTCACAAAGCAGGTAAACCTGCCATC
>JABGWU010000067.1 GCA_018645475.1 Opitutia bacterium | reverse complement strand
TGTGACCGCAATGGATAAAGAGGTCGGTACTATCCTCAAACAGCTGGAAAAGGATGGACTGGCCGAAAATACAATTGTCTTTTTTTACTCCGACCATGGTTCCGGAATGCCCAGGCACAAACGGGCACTCCTCGACAGCGGGATGCATGTCCCTCTGCTCATTCGCTTTCCCGAGAAGTGGAAAAAATACGCCCCGAGCAAACCGGGTTCAACCTCTGAGCGAATGGTTGCTTTTGTCGATTTTGCTCCCACAGTGCTAAGTCTGACCGGAACCGACATTCCTTCATATATGCAGGGCACTCCTTTCCTGGGAACTAAGGGCACAGATACCAGAAAGTATATTTTCGGACACCGCGACCGGGTCGATGAAGTGCGCGATCTCGCCCGCTCGGTTCGCGATCGCAACTTTCTATACATTCGAAATTACATGCCCCATCTCGGGTACAATCAAGCAACCGCCTGGCCAGATCTCGGAGAAATCAGGCATGAATTCTACCGGTCGGCCGACCCAAAAAAAATGACTTCATCCCAGTGGCATTTTGCTGGCCCAACCCGCCCGATTGAAGAACTCTATGACTGTAGAAAAGATCCACAAAATCTTAAAAACTTGGCAAACTCATCCAAATACAAAAAAGTTTTAACCCGCGTTCGCCGTGAATTAAACCGACACCTAAATGAAACGCGGGATCTTGGATTTTTACCCGAATACGAAGCCTGGAAACTTTTTGAAAACAGTTCGGGTTGGGATGTGGGAAAATCGGGAAAACTAGACCTGGAGACTATCCGTAATGCGGCTTCTCAAGTCGGTTGGGCAACGGAGGAAACACATCTCAAAAATCTTAAGTCCCCAAATGAACTAGTTCGATACTGGGGAGCAATTGGACTTAATGCACACAAAGAAAAAATTAAGAACGAAACCAAAAAAGCCCTTGACCATGCACTGAAGGACACATCCCCTTCGGTTCGTATTGAAGCTGCCAATACTCTTATCCTGCGGGGTGAAAGTCATCGTGCACTGTCTGTACTCATAAAAGATCTGGAACACGAAAACTTAATCGTTGTGACCCATGCCGCACGAACGATCGAACTTCTTGGAAACAAAGTAGGTAATGCCAAAGAGGCCATGCAGAAATGTCTCACTCGGGCACATAAAATTCGCCCACCCGATCTCTCCCCTGTAATCGTACTACCAGGTGATCAGGACATGGCTATGTTTGTTGGTTTTTCCTGCCAGGCTTTCTTGAATAACCTGCAGAGCAAAAGATAGGGAAAGGCGATGAGAAATTACTCTTCGAGCTTCGAATTACGTCCGATGAAAACGGACGAATGGGACGAGGTGGCTGAATTGATTCACGAGTCCACAAACTCCTGGTATGTAGCAAACGGGAAAAATCCGATTTTCACCGGTCCGACTTCCGATGCACGTCTTTTCTGCGAGGTTTACGAGGCACTCGATCCGGGGTGCTGCATCCTGGCTGTCTGCCAGGAAAGCGATAAGATTGCAGGGTCTTGCTTCTATCATCCCCGCTCCACTCATGTCTCGCTTGGGATCATGAATGTCCATTCCGACTTTTTCGGCAAGGGAATCGCAGGTTCCCTGCTCTCTTGGATCATTGCCTACGCGGAGGAAAAAACCTTGCCGGTTCGCCTGATCTCAAGTGCCCACAATCTCGATTCCTTTTCCCTCTACACGAAAAAAGGATTCGTCCCGTTTCTGAGCTTTCAAGATCTCTACCTCGATGTCCCGAAAAATGGACTGGATCTCAACTTACCTGAAAACAATGGCATTCGGGAAGCCAAACCAAGAGACATTACGGAAATGGTCGAACTGGAACGCGAGTTGGTCGGGATCGAACGGGCCAAGGATTTTTCTCATTTCATCGAGAATACGGACGGTATCTGGAAGACGGTGATCTATCGGGACGAGGACGGAAGCCTGCTAGGCTTTCTCTCCTCGGTCAACCATACGGGGTGCCGGATGATCGGACCAGGGGTTGCCCGCTCGGAAGAAATTACTACCGCATTGCTGGCCGCTCAACTCGATTTCTTCCGTGGACTCTGTCCGGTCTTTCTGCTTCCAGTCGATGCCGCTCATGCGGTAAAAACTGCTTATTCTTGGGGAGCCAGAAATTGCGAGATCCATTTCGCCCAGTGCTTGGGAAAACCGCAGTCCACTAAGGGTGTGATAATGCCCACCTTCATGCCCGAAACAGGCTGAGTTCAATTCTGCTTACGATACCAGTCAGGTGTCCCGAACCAGTCGTGCATTTCCTTATCGAACGGGGCAACAATGTGCTCGGGTTCAGGGAATTCACCCTGATCCTGGGTTTCAACAATCCAAGTAGCAAGTGCAGCACGCATACGTAATAGAGCTTCCCTGTGTTCGGGCTTCTTTGAGTTGGCCAAATTATTAATCTCATGAGGGTCAACCTCAGTGTCAAATAATTGCTCCGGTGCAATGCTGGGTGACATTAGATCCGCCGCTGGTCCCTTTAATTTCCCTGCAGCCATCAATTCTCGCATGAGAGGTTTGATTGGAAAACATTTTTCCTTGTATCGATTAAGAGAAGTAAAATGACGACTTGGATAGTAATTTCTTAAATAATGATATTTTTTCCCGCGAACACTACGGACTCGATTAACGGTCTCGTCCACACGATCACGGGCGGAGAAGGCATAAGTGCGTTCAGGCCCAACCCGGTCGCCCAGAAAAATTCGACCATGCATCCCAAAGGGTTTTGAAATTCCAGCAAAACCGAGCATGGTGGGCGTAATGTCAATCAGGCTGACAACTTCATCTTTCACCGACCCCACCTTGTAGTTGGCTGGGGCTGAAAATCCCTTTGGCCACCGGATAATCATGGGCACATGTAGCCCGGTATCGTAGCACCAATGAATTCCTCTAGGTTCAATCCGTCCATTATCGCCGAAAAACATAACGATTGTATTATCAGCCAACCCGTCTTTCTCCAGGCGTCGAAGCACTTTCCCAATTGTTTTATCCATTCCGGAAACGGAATTTAGATAGCGAGCCCATTCCTTGCGGACGACCGGATGGTCAGGATAATACGGAGGCGGATTCACATTTTTTACGGTGGCGATCTTTTCATGATGCTTCTCACCCTTCCATTCGACCCGTGGTTGGCGCCAGGTGTTCCGGTCATAAATATCATATTCACATTCAAGTGTATTCATCTGGGCAAAGAAAGGCTGATTATTTTTCAGTTCTTCCCATTTACTCCCATCGTAGAGCTTGCCTTCGTTTACAAAATTAAGATCGAGTTTCCCTGAGCCAATTTCTTCTCCATTCATTGTTTTGAGATTGGCGGTAAAGTAACCCTTATCCTTCAATCTGTGGGTGATCGGACGCACACCATCAGGCAATCGGTAATCATCTTCGCGGTGTGAACGCATATTATGTGTATCGGTAGTGGTTTGGTACATGCCTACGAAAAAAGCACTTCGACTGGGAGCACAAACTGGGGAAGTCGAAAAAACTTTGGTGTAACGCTCACCTTCTTTGGCTAATTTATCCAAGCTGGGTGTCTTTACATTTCTTGCCCCGTAGCAACCAAGATCAAGTTTTAGATTTTCGCCGACAATCCAAAGAATATTTGGGCTTTCCTTGGAAAAACCAATCGCACAGACAATAAATGAAAAGAGGCAGTTTATAAGTATTTTTTTGTTCATTGGTCTAATTTTGGGTTATTATTTTCAGCATAGTTTCTCCAAAGCCTCGACCCGCTCGGGAAAAGAAGATTGTACTCCCAAGGTAATGGTACGGACGATCCGAACCGATTTTTTTCCACTCCTCCAAATTCTCCCGCCATGTAGGATAAGCCTCGTCCGCCTTTTTATCCCAATAAATATCTGTCGGAATGGCCCTCACATTTCCCCTAAATTCGTTGATCTCGTTCATCGATGCCTGTGCGGCCTTCACGATTGCCATATTCCCAGCCGCTTCCTTAAACCCGTTCTGCCCCATAACACCAATAACAAAGGGAAGTTTAGGACTTCCTAGGTCCTTGCGAACATCCTTGATGAAGTTTTTCATATTCTCGGCGTACTCATCCTGAAAACCATTGTACATATCATTCCACCCCTGAAACCATACGAATCCAGAAATATTGTATCCCTGATTCTGGTAAGATGGGAAGCGCTCTTTAAGTTGGGAAAGGGTGGTTCGAATTTCCTTCATCATTAAGCGATAATAGACCCCATGACTCTCAATAATTTCTTCTCGAAATGAGGCACCCTTTTGCTCGATTATTGATTCAATATTCACATCCAAATTTTCTTCAACTTCCTTCCGGGAAATTTTTGGAGCTGATTTTTTGAGTGATTTCCATTTATTATTAACCAAGTTATTAAACTCACGCTTTGCCATATTTTCTACAAACTCCTTGATCCTCGGATCAGAAGGCAAACCAGAACTGGGTGGACGAAAATCCCGGGCAATGCTCTTTCCTCCCCATGCAGTCTTGATTAACAGAACCTGTTCATCAAAATGATCTCCCATAACATTTCCAAATTCCAACTCGGGGCCAATCTTACCCGGCGATCCATACCCCACAGTTAACAGCCCACGACGGTCTAAGTAATTAATCCATACATCCTTCCGCTTAATATATTCACCTCCCTTGTGAAGGTGAGCAAAGAACTCTCGTGTATCTGGAGCAGTAATTTGATGGTCAAGTAATGGATCAATCCCCCCCTTGCCTTCCATATTTGACTGACCAGCTAAAATAAAAACCTGCACCTTTTTTTGAGCGAAACTCGCAGTGAAATTAGCCAAAAAAGTAAATAAAATAATAATTGCGAATTTCTGGAAAGGTTTCATAGCCTTACCTTTCTGATATAAAAAAATGGTAGCAATCCTAAAATTAATTTTATACAAAATTTCATTTCTACCCTCGCAAAGCGTTTAATAAGTTTTGACTAATGAATTTCCCCTCAGCTAAAAAAATCATACTGGCAGTTTTACTCACTCTCGCTTTTTGGCTGTCTTATCCCACCCTAAGAGTCTGCTTTTTTTTGATCACTGATCCGATTCCTGACGATCAAAAATTTACCATGAGCGAACGGGTAATTAACGATGCGAGTGGATTAAATGAAACAAACCATGGTGGTGTGATCACGCTACCTAAAGATGTCAATCAATCCATTGACATTCTTAAAAACTCTCTACGGCAAGCTAAGGTAGAAAATAAAAAGATAATCCCGATTGGTGCAAGGCACTCCATGGGAAAACAAAGCATTATGCAGAATGCTATTCATATTGATCTTTCTCCTTTGAACGGAATGAAAATGGAAAATGGCTTACTTCGGGTTCAAGCAGGCGCCAGTTGGAAAGATGTTCTGCAATTCCTCGCTCCCCTTGGATTATCGGTTGAAATAATGCAAAGCAATGCGGACTTTTCAATTGGCGGAACTCTGAGCGTAAATGCACATGGTTGGCAACCTGACCGCCCTCCTGTTGCATCCTCGGTGCAAAAGATTTCAGTTTTTACTGCAAAGGGAGAAGTCCTGATCTGCTCAAGAAAAGAAAATGGCGAATTATTTAAGCATGCCTTAGGAGGATATGGTTTATTTGGCATTATCCTTGAGGTCTGGATTAAACCGGTGCCCAATGAAATTCTTCGATCTTCGCATCAAGTTCATCATTTCAAAGATTTTCTAAAAGAATGGAATAAAATAAAAGAAAATCCAGTCCGGTTAGCTTTTGGTAGATTATCGGTGGCTCAGGAAACCTTTTTTGATCAGGTTCTGCTGACCAATTATGTAACTACTGGAAAAATTTCAAAACAACCGGGAGAGTATAAAATCTCGTTTAAAAATTCGATTGCTCGGGCTGTTTTTAGAGCATCTTTGGGTAGTAACCGGGGGAAATCTTTTCGGCAATGGATAGAAAACTTATTGGGAGGAGAAGCAGGAGGGGTTCATGCGAGAGTTAATTTAATGCTCGAACCCGTACGCGTGTTCACAAATAACAATAATAAAAAAACAGACATATTGGTGGAGGTGTTTATTCCTAAGGAGAAATTCTCCAACTTTATTCCGGAAGCAAAAAAAATTCTTCAAGATCATACAGATAGTCTTCTCAATGTAACCATCCGAGAAATAAAAAAAGATACGGACTCCGCTTTGGCCTACGCAAAAACGGATATGTTTGGGTTGGTCATGCTCTTTACAATTGACCAAAACAAAAAAGCGGAAGGATTATTGAAGTCCCGAATTCGCACACTCTTTGACGCAGCACTCGATCAAGCAGGAACCTTTTACCTGCCCTATCGTAACTATGCGGCTCCAAAACACTTTGCAAAAGGGTACCCTCAACTCCAACCCTTCTTAAAAGCCAAAAAAAAATGGGACCCTATGGAAACATTCTACAGTGGTTTCTACGACTACCTCACTAAATCGGTAAAAAGGCAATAAAGGCTAAGGCTGCTTGATCAATTCAGAACTGTATGCGGTCCCACTCAGCACTTGTCTCAATGCAGCATAATCATTTTGCAGAGATTCTTCCAATACAGAATAGTAAAGCTCGGAGTGGTAATAACAGGTAGCCACATCGGCATCAATTAACTCCACATCCTCTTCCCTCACAGTTGGCATTCGTAGAAGACGGCCACGAGTAAAATTCTTGAGTTTAAGAATATAATTGGTCGCATTGAGCGATATTATTTTTTTCATTAAAATCGCGTTTTTTAATCGATTTAAATCACCTTGATTCCTGAGGAATATTACTTGTTTTGGGGACATACCAGGAGATATTTTATTAGATTCAAGCAGGAGGGAACGCCAACTCTTGCTATCTGGACAATCAACAATCTTAACTTCCGGGACGGGTTCTTCAAGCAACTGATCAATGGCGAGTGAATCTCTTCTCATTCGAAAACATAGACCAAAAGCTTTTCCACTATCCTTTTTTTCTAGAACAAAAGGGGCAAACTCACGTAAATATTCAGCCAAAAAACGAACCTTAAAACCAGCACCCTTCGCTTCATTCTTTTCAAAAAAGATCAATTTCTCCTCATCCAAAACCTCGGATGCTTTTTGTCGCTTCAGTACTTCGTAAATTTGCCTGCGAACCAGGGCCGCTTCACCGGGAACAGATTCTTCCGCAAAATTCTTATATGGATATGAACTTGATAATTGCGGATGATCACTCACTACACGGTCAACCGTTTTTTGAAGCCGTTGCAAACCTTTATTCTCAGTTAGATACCTTAAATCAAATGTGTCTTCTGCTCGGATTCGATATGCATCTCGAAATAACCGGTGGCCAAATTGGTCGAACAAATCATCATCTTTTGGCATACCTGCATGTACCGGACTTTCATCCGGTAAAACAGAAGGAGTGATTACAATGATTACTTCCCGTTTCTGCCCCGTTTCTGTCTTTGAACGAAATAAAGCGCCCAAAAATGGAATATCACCTAATAAAGGTACTTTTTTCAAGGTTTCTTCAGAATCTTTTGCAATTAATCCACCGACAATAAAAGGAGTATCATTAGCAATACGTGCATAGGTCTTTACCTCCCGAATCGATAAAGTGGGTGCAGTTGCAAGAACAATGGAATCCTTTCCCAGTACTTCTTGATCTTTCCCTGGGACACGAGCTGAAACAGCCGCGTTTATCTGAAGAGAAACTTCGGCACCATCACTGCTTATTCTTGGTCGAACAGCCAATTGAATTCCAGCTACTACATCACGAAAATCAACTGCACTTATGTAATCCTTAACAAATTTGGTATTTGCGATTGGAATCTTTTCCGAAACATTTATGAAAGCCATTCGATTGTCTAAAGTGAGGACACTTGGACGAGACAACACTTGGGCTGACCCATCCTCTACTAATGCCTGTAACCTAACATTGAATTCGCGAAAAACATTAGTAATGGTGGCATCAAGTTGAGCATTTCCGGCAGCTGGATATGCAATGCGACCAAGAATTAAACTATCGTTTTCACCGTCAAGTTTGTCTTGGAAAAAATTCCCTCTCGAAATCCCCTCCCGACCACTATTAAAATCCCATTCAACTCCAAGCTGATCGAGTGCTTGTGAGGATATTTCAAGAACCATTGCCTCGATCATAATTTTGCGGGCAGGTAAATCAATTTGCTCTTTTATAATTCTCCTGACTTTACCTGCTTTCTCTGGAACCGTTGGGTCATAAAAGAGAAGCAATTCATTAATTGGATCCGTCTCCGTTTGAGGAAAGATTTTTTCATGATCCGGAATGGTCTCATGGAAAGTGGTTTCTGGTACTACTACCACGACAGGCAACTGATTGTGGTCGATTGGTTTTTGAGGATCACCAATGGATACTCCATAAAAATTTAGTAACTGCGAGCATCGAACTGGATCAATGTAGCTTAAACGAATCCGTTCAGAAACCATCTCAACTTGAGAAGATTCCAATGCCTTCTTTTCTTGCCCAATAAGTATACTTAAATTGATAAAAAAATTAAAAAATATAAAAATGCAAAAATAAGTCTTCATTATAAATTCTATTTCTTAGTAGTTGTGTTAGGTTGTGCAGGGAAAAAATCGGAAAAAAATGTCTGTATTGATTGGCCAACACCACTCTTTTTTAAGGGAGCTAGTGAAGTTTTTGTTTCATTATTCACCCGCCATTTTGTTTTCATAATTCTATCTTGCCCCAGCACCATTTTCTCATTCAATAATGATAAGAAATCCCCACTTTGTGTTGCCAATCGATCGATCATAGAAGAATCGAATTCAAAAATCACACATTCTGTTTGGGCTGTTATTGTTGAAATTCGGGGACCTCTTTTGAGCACCCCTTCCTCGCCAAAATGGGAACCGGATTCTAATCGTTCAACTTTTGCCTTATTTCCAATACCGGCGACTTCAATGGATGAACAAAGTAAACCTTCCGCAAGGAAGTAAAAAGAGTCTCCAATATTACCCTGCCTGTATAAAACTTCTCCCGGTTTCAGATCTTTTCGAGATGCATTTTTAATAAGAGCAACACGATCTTCTTTTTCTAATATTTTGAATAGTTTGCTACGATCAAGCACCTCGTCAAAACTTTCTTCATTGATTGAAGGAATTATGGGAAAACCTGAACTGTCATTCCAAAAAACCATTTCTTTTTCCATCGATGGTGAAAGTCCCGCCCGGGCAAGATGCTCGATCACACTTTTGTTCACAAGGTGCTTAGATTCTTTAGGGGAAATATTAACGGGAAGGATAAAGAAACGGACTTCATATTTTTGACCACCGGACAAAGCTTCATCAAGTCGAACTTCTGGAACTGGTTCTGTCAGAATTCTCTCATTATCCGCAAGTGCCCGAACCCCTGACATCAGAACACGGATCGCTCGATCTGGAGAAACCGAATAATCGAGAACAAAATTCAAATCTACCCGAAAATGCGGTTGGGGTTGCATATAGTTCGTCAATATCGCTTCACCCATTTTACTGTTTGGAACCACCACCATATTTTTCGCGGTCGTCTTTAATCGGGTGGTTCTCCAATTCACCTCGATTACCTGCCCAACAATATGTGTTTCCCTTCGGTTTTGATGAACCATGACCCAGTCACCAATTCGAAAAGATTTTTCAATATGCATCGACAACCCAATAAACACATCAAGAATAACATTTCGAAGTGCGATACCAATCACAATACTTACCACACCTGATGTTGCCCATATACCCGTAACGGACTGATCGAAGACCGTAGCAAGCACACCTACAACAGTCACCGCAAAAACACAAAGAGCAGTTACATCCTTAGGCAAACGGGGAACCGGTCTTCCTGAAATACCTGCAATCAAACCGTCCCACACAAAAACAGTGATTAATCGCTGAGCAAGAAATGCAGTCGACATCCACAAACCAATTTGACTTCCGTACTCAACAACATCTTTCACTACTTCCGATGCATTTCCAAGAAAACGAATCAGTAACTCTTCTTTACTTGATATTGAAACCAGAAAGAAAAGGAAGAAAGAAAGTGGAATCCACAACCTTCTCAAAAGAAATACCACTGGAATTTCCTGTTTAGTCTGAATTTCGTGCTCCTTCTCCATCCACATTACCTGTTATTCTTTTATCCCGAAAAACTGATTCCTCATAATTCTTCATCAATCTTGCCATCATCGCAAACTTTGGAATGGGCACTTGCTCGCCGTCATGATGGATCACTTCGAGCATCGCTGAAAGACTTTGGTTTACAAACTGATTAAAGTTATAAGCGTCACCAAGGTTCGAACATACACCTTTAATTTGATCGAAAGTCTGCTCTGGAACGCGAATTGTAACCGTTTTTCCTTTTGCCATTGTGTGTTAGTACACAAACATCAGATAGATTGCATTGCAAGTATTTAATAAAATTAAATTCTATAGTATTAATATACTTGCAAAAGTTTCGAAGCTAGTATTCAAAAATAATAATTAAATATGTCCAAATATAGCTTGATTGGATATTACCTTTAAATAGAATCTAATAAATTCAGGAATTAAACGAACAAAAGGTCTCATGAAAAAAAATAAGTGTTTTGAATTGCCTAAGCATTTTTCTCGAAGAGAATTTCTCCATGTTGGGCTTATAGGAGGTCTGGGTCTTACCCTAGCGGATTTTTTAAGATTAAAATCCCATGGAGCTCAGAAGTTTTATCAATCCAAGGAAGGTAAGGCTAAAAGTGTAATCCATATCTACTTACCCGGGGGAATGGCTCATCAGGAATCATGGGACCCCAAACCATATGCCCCACTCGAGTACAGAGGTCCTTTTAAAAGTATACCGACTAAAATTCCCGGAGTTCATTTTAGTGAACAATTTAAAGAGTCTGCCAAAATAGCGGATAAAATCACCATCTGTCGCTCAATGAGTCATGGCGAAGCGGCTCATGAACGTGGGACCCACAACATGTTTACCGGATATCGCCCGAGTCCTGCCCTGTCCTATCCAAGTATTGGTTCAGTCGTCTCACATGAGTTCGGATCTCGTGACAACCTCCCCCCGTATGTCTGCATACCTAAGGTCCCCAATGAATTTGCGGGAAGCGGGTATCTAAGTTCTTCCTATGGCCCTTTTGGTCTGGGTGGAGATCCAGCAAAGAGTGACTTCAAGGTTAAAGACTTGTCTCTTCCCAATGGAATAACCGAAGACCGTTTCAACAAACGCCGCTCTCTTCTCAATACGGTGGATGACCATTTCAGGAAAATGGAAAAATCTGACGCATTGAGTTCAATGGACAACTTTTACAACGATGCCTACTCGTTGATAAGCTCAAAAGAGGCCCGTGAGGCATTTGACATGAGCAAGGAGACCGACAAAATCAAAGAACGATACGGTAAAAATGAAGCGGGGCAAAGAATGCTGTTATCTAGAAGACTTGTTGAATCAGGTGTTCGCTTTGTGTCCATGACTTACGGCGGCTGGGACATGCACGCCAACATTGAACAGGGATTTAAGAAACAGGGTCCTGAATTGGATAAAGCTTATGCCGCCCTAATCTCAGATCTTGACGATCGAGGGTTACTGGATAGCACCTTGGTTATGATGACTTCTGAATTTGGAAGAACTCCCAAGATTAACAAAACCAATGGTCGTGATCATTACCCAAGAGTCTTCAGTATCGCATTAGCCGGAGGAGGCATTACCCGTGGACAGGTATACGGATCTTCCGATGCATTTGCCACCGCACCAGAAGACAATCCGCTATCAGTTGAAGATTTGGCAACCACAGTGTATGACCGATTAGGAATTGTAGCCGATAAAGAATTGATGGCTCCCGGAGATCGCCCCATTGAGATTGTAAGTGATGGTAAAGTAGTGAAGGAACTTTTGGCCTAATTTCTTTATCCCAGTGAATGTTCTTTTTTGGTTTACCCAATTTGGAGTATGTTCTCATCGCTCTAACTTTGCACCCGGCAAATTAATTTAATCTTCCCTTGCCCATGAATTTTCTAACCCGACTGACCCTGGCCATCGTAACAAGCTTAACTTACATTCATGCTGCCGAACCGATCATCACAAATGTTTTACCGCGGGGAGGACAGGTTGGCTCTGACTTAAAAGTTACAATTTCGGGCAACCGCTTGCAGGGTACGGAAGAAATATTTTTCTATGGAGATGGTATTTCCGTTTTAGATATAAATGCAACCAATGATAAATCAGTAAAAGCTAAATTTAGAATTTCAAAAGAAACGGAACTCGGTCAGCATGAACTGAGACTGCGAACAAAATCTGGAATCAGCACCCTTAAAACTTTTTGGGTAGGCCCCTACCCCAACTTACATGAGGAGGAACCGAACACTTCCTTTGAGGAGGCTCAAAGAATTACTATCAATCATACAATTAACGGTGTAGTTAAAAACGAAGATGTTGATTATTTCGAATTTAATGCAACCAAGAATCAAAGGATTTCATTGGAAATTGAAGCAATTCGACTTTCGGGTCCTCTTTTCGATCCCTACATTGCTATTCTAGACTCGAATCGATTTGAAGTCGCCACTTCTGATGATACGGACCTCCTTCTTCAGGATAGCACTCTGAGCACAATTATTCCTCAAACTGGAAAGTATTTCATCGAGGTTAGAGAATCGTCCTACCGGGGTGGGAACAATTTTTATTACCGTCTTCATGTGGGCACTTTCCCCCGGCCCTTAATTGCTTTTCCTGCCGGGGGAGAAGTTGGCAAAATTCTAACTGTAAATTTTATGGGCGATCCAAGTGGTCCCATAAAGAAAAACATCCAACTCCCAAACAAAGAAAACCTGGAATTTAGATATCGTGTTGAACAAAACGGATCGATCGCCCCTTCTCCCAATGCCATTCGAGTTTGTAATTTCCCGTCTATTTTGGAAAAAGAACCAAATGATTCCTTTAAAACAGCGACCACCACCACGCTTTCTTTACCCCTGGCCTTTGATGGAATTATTGAAAAGGAAAAAGATGTGGACTACTTCAAGTTTTATGCAAAAAAAGGTCAAAAGTTCAACATTCATGCACATGCACAATCTATCTCCTCTCCTCTCGACCCGGTTTTAAATTTATACGATGACAAAGGAAAAAGCATTAAAGGGAGCGATGATGCAAACAATGGTCGAGATAGTCTGATCACCATAACCATTCCCCAGGATGGAAATTATACACTTCGGGTGAAGGATCACCTTTATGCCGGAGGAGATCGGTTCGTTTACAGGCTCGAATCTCAACCCTTTTCTCCTAAAGTTGAAGCATCTATTCCTATGTTTGGAAACCGGGACACACAGACCCGGCAGATGATTCCGATTGCCCGCGGTAATAAAACCGCAACCGCCCTAAATCTTTCGCGTAAAAATTTTAGTGGTGAACTTGAAGTGATTGCGGAAAACTTACCCACTGGAGTAACCATGCGAGTGCCCAAAGCACCCTCAAATTTTAATTCCGTCCCCGTGGTTTTTGAAGCAAGTAAAGATGCACCACTTTCCCAAAAACTGGTTCATTTAAAGGTTCGACACACAGACCCCGAGAAAAAAATCAGCGGCGAATTCAAACATAATATAGCTTTGGTCTATGGTCCCCCAAACAATCGAACTTATTACGAAAGTACTTTAAACAAGCTTTCGGTCGGGGTAACTGAAAAAATACCATTTTCTATCATTCTTCACCCCCCGTCTACGCCAATTGTACGAGGTGGTTCGATCAATCTGCAAGTTGAAGCTATTCGGGATGCCAATTTTACTGCCCCTATTACCCTTCGTATTCAAACCCGCCCACCAGGTATCGGAGCGAAAGGAACGGTCTCAATCGCCAAAGACAAATCAACCGCATATTACTCCCTCACTGCAAATAGTGGAACATCTCTTGGTGACTGGGATATCGCAGTGCAGGGCGAAGCAAATAACGGAAACGGAATACAATTAGCCTCATCACAGCTGACACCTATTACCGTGGAAGATCCTTATTTATCAATCAAGATAAACATGGCCGCAATTGAAAGAGGTAAAGAAGGCGAAATCATTTGCGACCTTGATATCAAACGTCCGTTCGAAGGCATGGCTTCGCTTTCTATCCGTGGTCTCCCTGCATTTGCAACCACCACAGATCAGGAATTTGATGCCAACGCAACACAGGTTATTTTTCCAGTCAAAACAGAGGAAAAAGTTCGGGTAGGTATGACCAAAAATTTATTCTGTTTTGCCAAGGTTCCCTTTAATGGCAAGAAAATCACACACACCGTTGGCCAAGGAGGCCAAATCCGCATCGACAAACCTCCTCCCAAACCGAAAAGTAAACCAAAAACAGAATTAGTTGCTACGGTAAAAAAACCAGAAAACATCAAGAAAAAGACTTTAAGTCGACTCGAACAACTTCGATTGGCAGGAAGGGGAGGTAATTAACAATGAATTGTTCTGCTTGTAGAAACTTTTATTTTTTAAGTTTTTTATTTCCAACAATTTTGCTTTTTGCAGATCAAAACTCAACTTCCCAGCCTGACTTTAGCTCCCATGCTGTTAAAAAGATTTTGGTAAAAGAGGAGGTCGCCAAAACTAATCCTCCTCTTTCTCCTAATTTTCACAAAGAAGTACGCCCCATTCTAGAAACAGCGTGTATTGAATGCCACGGAATTACTAAACAGAAAGGTGGTTTACGGCTCGACACTCTGGCGTATCATTTAAAAGGAGGTGATTCCGGACCCGCAATTATACCGGGTAACTTTGCTGACAGTATATTATTGGAAAGAATTTCATTACCAGAGACCGACGATGAAATTATGCCCCCTGAAGAGGGCCCGCTTACACAAAAGGAACAGGATATCCTTAAAAGATGGATCATCACTGGTGCAAAATGGCCAAAGGGTATTCAATTATTTCCTCTAAGCAAAGAAGATCTCGCCCTTCGACAAAAAGCCGAATCAAAAAAATTAATTGAACTCAAGGTTCATCCCACACAAGTTAATCTTACCACAACAAAAGATTTTAATTCTTTTGTTGTGGTAGCTAAATATGATGACGATGTCACCAGGGATGTAACCAAGGAATCAAGCCTTTCTCTCAGCAATAACGAAGTTGCGAGTATGAATAACCTTGTCATCTCTCCGATTAAGGATGGGGAATCCAAGCTTAAAGTGAGCTTTCAAAACCTCACTGCGGAACTATCTATAAAAGTTAAAGATGCACAAACTGAGCGTCCCGTCAGTTTTAATCTGGATGTCATGCCCGTCTTCTTAAAAGCTGGCTGTAATACAGGTTCCTGCCATGGATCAGCACGCGGGCAGGATCGTTTTATGCTTTCACTATTTGGATATGATGCAAAGGGAGACCACTATCGTATTACGCGAGAACAAGGTACTCGTAGAATCAATCTGGCCATTCCAGAGGAAAGCATGTTGGTTGAGAAAGCAATTGCTGCCGTTCCACACACAGGTGGTAAATTATTCGAAAAAAACAGCAAACATTGGCACACTCTGGTTAATTGGCTCAAAAGAGGAGCACCTGAGGATCCCAAGGATATTGCAAAGCCAACTGACATTGAACTTCTTCCTAAAAGCCTCCTATTGGAAGGAAAAGGTGCAAAACAACAAATGATTGTCATCGCTCATTATTCAGACGGTAGCAGTAGGGACATTACATCTTTAGCGGTTTTTCAAACAAACAATGATGTCACTGCTAAAGTAGATAAAAATGGATTAATCACTGCACATAAGAGAGGCGAAGCTTTTATCACCGCCCGTTTTGATATTTTTACTAAAGGCACTCAGCTCATCGTCATACCTGAAGATTTAAAATATCAAAAACCCGAGCTTTCAACCAATAATTACATTGATCAATTGGTATATAATAAACTTCATAAACTTAGAATTCTACCATCGGACCTTTGCACGGATGAGGTCTTCTTAAGACGAGTTTATCTCGATGTTATTGGAGCGGTTCCAGATGTCGAAACCATCAGTAAATTCCTACAGAACCCGTCTCCAAATAAAAGAGAAAAAGCAATTGATGAATTATTGAATAGAAAAGAATTCACCGATATGTGGGTGATGAAATTTGCCGAACTTTTGCAAATCCGAACGGATGATAATAATGGAGTAAGTTACAAATCAACGCTTTTATACTTTAATTGGATTAAGGACAGGATTGCAAATAATGTGCCTATGGATCAAATCGTCCGGGATTTACTCACTGCCAAGGGCGGCACATTTGTTAGTCCAGCCACAAACTATTATCAGATTGAACGGGATAATTTAAAGATCACTGAAAATGTGGCACAGGTCTTCATGGGTATGCGTATCCAATGTGCTCAATGTCACAATCATCCATTCGACCAGTGGACACAGGATGACTATTATTCCTTTGCCTCGTTCTTTAGCCAAGTTGGTCGAAAGCGAGCCGCAGATCCAAGAGAATCGATTATTTACAACCGGAACAGTGGTGAAATTAATCACCCAGTTCATAAAAAACCGATGCCTCCTAAATTCTTAGGTGGAGATACTCCAGAAATTAAACGTGGAACGGACCGGAGGGCAGTCTTAGCAGAATGGTTAGCCTCGCCCGAAAACCCCTTCTTTGCCAGAAACTTAGCCAACATTGTTTGGTCTCATTTTTTCGGACAGGGAATTATTGAACCGGTTGACGATGTAAGGATTTCAAACCCTCCTTCAAATCCAGAACTCCTGAATAAACTTGCAAGTCAATTTACTGAATATAATTACGACTTCAAAAAACTGGTTCGAGATGTATGCAACTCTAAAGTCTATCAACTCAGCACAAGAACAAACCCATCAAATGAGGATGATTTGAGAAATTTTGCCAGAGCTCAACTCCGTAGGATGAGAGCGGAAGTTCTTCTTGATGTGATTTCTCAGGTTACGAATACGAAGAACAAATTTCAGGGATTACCCTTGGGGGCTAAAGCTCTACAGATCGCAGATGGAAGATTCTCCAATTATTTCCTTACCACCTTTGGTCGGGCAACCAGGGAAACCGTATGTTCATGTGAAGTCGTGATGGAACCAAATATGTCCCAAGCCCTTCACCTACTTAACGGAGATGTGACGAACACACGAATCAACCAAGGGAAAATTGTGGCAACAATGCTCAAGGAAGGTAAAAAACCGGAGGGGGTGATTAGAGATCTATACCTTCGCTGTTATTCTCGTTCACCCAGAGCGGATGAACAGGCAAATCTACTTGCCTCGATTGATCAAGAAAATCCCCAGGAGGGATTGATGGATATTTTCTGGGCTCTTTTAAATTCCAAAGAATTTATTTTTAACCATTAATCCAAAATCAGCTAAAGTTTTTGTGACCTGACATGAAAATTTATTTCTTACTCA
Source organism: Opitutia bacterium (assembly GCA_018645475.1). GTDB lineage: Bacteria > Verrucomicrobiota > Verrucomicrobiia > Opitutales > Seribacteraceae > Seribacter. Next base: position 20,003 of record JABGWU010000067.1, on the reverse strand, counting down.
TAGCCTTTATTTCAATTAGTTGGAACGGGCTGTACGCGACTCCAGAAAAGCCCAACCTCGAAGACGACATCATGCCGATCTTTGAGTCAAAATGCAATTCCTGCCATAATCCCGATCGGGCAAGAGGCGGTTTGGATTTGAACAACATGAACGGTATCCTGGCAGGTGGAAGCTCGGGTGAAAGTGTAGTTTCTGGCGATGGAGAAAACAGTTATCTGTATAAATTAATAGCACGGATTGAAAAACCATACATGCCGCAAAAGGAGGATAAAATGCCCCAAGCTGAGATTGACTTGGTAAAAAAATGGATCGACCTCGGTCTGCTTCCTACAGCAACGGGTAAACCGATTCAAAAAAAGAAATCATCTGTCAATCTTGCACTTGGTAATGTAAGTATCGGAAAACCTGACGGTCCACCACCAATGCCCAAATATTTATCCCTGGAACCATCAGTTGTAACCAAGCGTGCATTCGCTCCCTCGGCAATGGCATCGGCTCCATGGTCTCCTCTCGTAGCAATTGCCGGGCAAAAACAGGTCCTACTCTACAATACGGAAACACTTAAACTGATGGGCGTGCTACCCTACCCCGAAGGCTTTATCGAATCTCTGACATTTAGTCGAAATGGAAAACTAATTGTGGCCGGAGGAGGTCGGGGTGGAAAAAGTGGTCGCGTTGCGGGTTGGGATGTTAAATCCGGCAATAGATTGCTTACGGTTGGCGAGGAGTACGACTCCATTCTAACGGCCGACATTTCCCCTGACCAATCCCTTCTCGTAATTGGCAGTCCATCTAAGCTTATCAAGGTTTATGATATCGCTACGGATGAATTGCTTTATGAAATAAAAAAGCATTCTGAATGGGTAACGCAGGTAGCATTCTCCCCTGATGGTATTCTCTTAGCAACTGCAGATAGGAATGGCGGTCTTTACATATGGGAAGCAGAAACAGGCAATCCATTTTATACCTTGGATGGACATAAAGAAGCGATTACTGACATATCGTGGCGAGCAGATTCAAACTTACTCGTATCAACCTCCGAAGAAGGCTCGGTCAGGACGTGGGAAATGATTAATGGCAAACAAGTTAAGACTTGGAACGCCCACCCAGCAGGTGCACTTTCAGTACAATTTGATAAAGAAGGAAACATTATTACCGGGGGGCGGGATAAAACGGTCAAATTGTGGAAGGGTGATGGGAAAGCTGTCCGCACTATCAAAGAATTCTCGGATATTGTAATGGAAGTTTGCTATTCTCACGATGGAAAACTTGCCGTTGTCGGTGATTGGACAGGAAATGTTTCTGTTTGGAATGTCACAGACGGGAAAAAAATCGGACAACTCACAGCAAACCCACCCGAACTGACTGCAAGAGTAGAAACTGCGCAAGAAACTGTAAATGAAACAAAGCAAAATTTAGAATTAGCACGATCTCGCTACAAACCCTTATCAGAGGGACTAAACAAATTAAAAGTATCTCTTGCTAACGATCAAAAAATCCTTCATCAAGCAGAGCAAACCATGCAGGTAACCACAAACGCATTGGCGGTCACGAAAAAAGCGAGTGAATTAGCGAACGAACTAAATAAACAGAAAATCAAAGAAAAAACAGAACGAGAAAAGGAATTGAATGATAAAAAAGCTAAGATTTCTCAAAATAAGTTAAGACTTGCACAAGAAAAAAAAGCTGCTGACTATTGGAAAAAACATCTTGAAGATCGTACTACTCAGCTCAGCGTTCTCAAAGAAGCTCACCGGAAAGCACAGGAACAATTTGCACAAAATAAGGATGATTCGAATCAATCAAAAATAGTGACTGATAAAAATGTCGCAATGAAAGCAATGGAAGTCTCCGTTATCGAAGCTCGTAATCTATTCAACAAACACAAATCAGAATCCGATAATTTGAATAATTTATCTCTTGAATTGAACAAGCAATTACAAGACAATCATCAGAATTTTGCATCTGCCACATTAGCAATGAAAGCAGCATTGGAGGATCAAAAGAAGAAAGAACTTAACTTCATTAATACTTCAAAGACGCTGAATCTAGAAAAAAAGTTCATAACAGAAGCAAGTAATAAGTTAAACCTAAGTCAAAAATCTCTGGATAAAGCTCTGTCCGAGATTCAAAAACCAAAAGAAGAAATCGTTCATTTGGAAAAAAAGTTAATCGAAGCTCAAAAGCAACATGCACATTGGAAAGCGGAAATTTTTAATGTTGCCCGACACATTGAACTAAGAAACTTAAGAAGCTTGAAATCAGAACTCAATGAGATGGAAATACTTCTTGCCGAAGCACAGGAACTCAAAAATTCTGCTCTCCTCGCATTTCAGAATGCAACCTCTTCCATGAACGAACTACCTGAAAAGATAAAAGAGAATAAACATCATTTGTCTCAAAAGAAAATTGATGTTATCGAAGCAGAAAAAAGAAAAGTCTCAGTAATTCAATTGAGGGAGGAAAAAAATCAATTCATTAAAAATGTCACAAACTTGGCAAGTATAGCTCAAAATAAATCACAAGCTAAAGAGCCTGATTCCACATTTGGAAAGGCGAGTATAAAATTTCAGGAAACAATATCCCTACTCAAAAAAGATTTAATTGAAACCGAAAATCAATTGGCAACTAAAGAACAGGAATTGCTCCATGCAAAAGAAACGGTCCTACAAGCGGAAAAGAACCTGCAGAGTACAATTAACCTTTTAAATTCAACTCCTTTATTGATTAAGGAAAAGGATAAGCTACTCAGTGATGCCAAGGCAAACGAAACGAAAAGACAAAAAGAATTCGACCTTTTCAACACCAAGACTGATCAACAATCTGTAAAAGCAAAAATACTTTTTGAGAAATACATCGACTTACTTCCAGCCAATTAATTAATTTTTTGGATAAGCTTTTGCATTTCCAAGCCAATTATACTCCCAGGGCCCATATCTAATACTTTTCTCTTCTTAAGAAATTCTATTGCATCCATCGCTTGATCTTTTCTTCCACTTTGTGCAAGCTTTTCAACATAAGGTCTGATTAAGCCGTAATACAATTCTCCTCCTGCAGTTTTTTCAAAATCTTTCACCATTCGTTCATATAATTTTTCTGCATCGGACCATTCAGCCTTCTCTAACTTATTCATTATTTGCTCGGCCCCCTCTTTAATTGCTAAATCAAATCTTCCTGAACGGTTTTGTTTTACAATCAAGCTTCGAATACGTTCGGCTTGTCTAGGGTTTCCCATTTCATCGTAAACTGCAGCTAGTTTTTTCTGGCCTTCTATTTTCAAATCAATCGTATTTGAAAATGCTTTAAGCCAAGAATCCCAAAAGTTTCTCTTTTCTCGCAAATCTTTCACATTTTTTTCGACCCAATTTGCCTCGTTTTTCCAAACTTCAGTATAAGAAGGGTGCAAAGTCCGAGCTCGCTGCAAAGATTCTCTGTAAAAACTTTCCATTGGGTTCGCCAATGCCCATGCGAAATAATCAACGGCTTTACCCCGAAAGCCTGACAAATTTTTTTCGCCTCTTGCCAATGCACCTAATTCATCATCCGTGATCAATTTCCAACTTTGCGGATCAATGGCATTACCCACTGGATAATTCTGATTTTCATACCTTCCACAATCTGTCTCCCATCGACCTGGGTTTTTTAAAAAACCAAACCATGCATGTCCGCCCCCACTCCCCTGACCAACAAAAGTAAGAGTAGGAATACCTTTGGCTTTACCCGACATAGAACTAAAGTATGCTTGGTCAACACAGATGCCACCTTTTTCCTGTATCGAGGCCAAAGAATAATCTCCGTACGGCCATCGAAAAACCGCTCCCTCCAATCTTGGTCGGTCGTATTCGATTGAGGAAAAAACCTTACCAAAACTCGACCGCCTGAACTTTACGCTTTCACGCACCCATTCCAATTCACTAGCCGGCAATCGATGATCAACCACAAATTTCAACTCAGTTACAGAGAGTTGACTAGGATCATATTCTAATTTCCTCGCCAAATGAGCCTGGACCATTTCGCCAAACCTTTGACTGGGAAATGATGGGTCAACGGGAACATCTTTTGATGAAACCTGATGATGCGGCCAGTTTCGGGGAAATGGTTGATCAAAAACCACAGCATAAGCAACCGCTAATGCACCATACTTTTTGATAGAATTAGTATGCTCTTTAGCAATGGAGAGAAAAATTTCAAGTGCAACATCTTGTTTGTCATTTGGATGTAAAGCTTTAAGAAAAACTTTTTGTAGAGATGCGTTTTTACCGACTTCAATAAAAATATCTTTAAGTGAATCATCTCTTTTTCTAGAATATAATTTTTCATAAAGTTGGATCCAGCGCCAATGATCGAACCAAGAAAAGAAGTCTCTTCCCTCCCTAATAGACCTTTGCTCCTTTGAAATCCAAATGGAACGTAGATTAGATAATAATTCGTTTGATAATTTATTAAAGTCTCCGTCTTGATGAGTAAGCCACCATTTTTCTATTACTGTAGGACTCCAAATGGGAAGTTTTCCAGAATTTGCCTGTAAAGGGGAAGTTGTATGTGATGGGTTGGCATAACTACTATTTATAGCCTTTGCGTCCATAGCAGAACGAATGTAATTTTGATCTTCTTTTGAAAGAAGAGAGAGTGGAAAAACAAATTGTTTTGAGTCACTTCTTTCAATCGTAAGTTTATCCCCACTCTTACTTATTAATCGTGCTTGTATTCGAACTCCGCTCGAAGAAGTCCAAGTTCTAAAAGGAAATTCAGAAGAAAAGCTTATTGAATATAAAAATAATAAATTAACAAACCAGAACAATCCACTCTTCATAATATTATAGTAAGCTAATTAATTCGTAGTGACTATTATAATAATCAATGTTTTCTGGAATGATAATCTGAAAGATAAATGCATTAACTGTTCTAATGTTTTAATGAGAGAGATACCTCATAACAATTTGGCTACAGAAATTGAAAATAAATTAACTGTGTGAATTAAAGGGACCAACCCTTTCGATATTTTCTCTTAATATATTTTTTTGCCTCATTTACGCTTGGTTTCATCTTCGCGCCATTCCAATCAATTTTTTCACCCGTCCGAATGGCCAGGTTTCCTAAAAGAACTGTCTCTGTAAACGGACCCGAATGAGCAAAATTGGATTGCGGGGTTCCCTGACCCTTTATACCAGAAAGCCATTCAACATGATTTGCAGTTTGATCGGAAATTGTATCCTGCTCGATACGAGGAATAGTTCGCGGGGTTGATTCTTCTATTTGTTTCACTTCATCGGCATCGCGTCCCACAATTTTCCATTTCGTGCTTCGTCGGCTAAAAACCATACTGCCTTTATCGCCAATCAAAACAGATTCGTACCCTCTTAAGTCTTCTCCGTCAACTGTGTCTGGTGGGGGCATGTTTGCCTGCCCTGCTTTCCTACCATCATACCAAGTCATAGTAACTGGTGGCATTGAACCCCGTGCGGGGTATTGATACTTGATTTTAGACCAATTAGGTCCAGCAAGCTTTGTATTCCCCCCCTGTTCAGCCTCAACAGAAAGGGGGTATTTCAATTTAAGAGACCAGTATGGCATATCCATGATATGACAAGCCATATCCCCCAGTGCTCCAGTTCCATAGTCCCACCAACCGCGCCATTTGAAGGGAACATACTTTGAACTGTAGGATGTTTGAGGAGCTGGTCCAAGCCATAAATTCCAATCCAAATCATTAGGGGCATTTTCTTTTGCGGGGCGGGTATTCATTCCCTGCGGCCAAATCGGACGATTTGTCCAGACATGTACATCGGTAACATTACCTATGATACCAGCTCGAACCAATTCAACCGCACGCCTGATCGGTTCCCCAGCATGGGCTTGATTACCCATTTGAGTGACAAGTTTATTCTCCGCTGCAGCTTCGGTCAAAACCCTGGCTTCATAAATCGAATGTGTAAGAGGTTTTTGACAGTAAATATGTTTCCCCAAGTCCATAGCTGCCTTGGCTGCCACGGCATGAATATGATCAGGTGCACTAATAATAACCGCATCGATGCCTTTTTGTTTTTCTAACATAACACGAAAGTCAGAATACAACTTTGCATTCGAGAAGGTAGAAATTGTTTTGGCTCCACGGGATAAATCAACATCACAAAGTGCCACAATATTTGCACCACTTTCAGCTGCACTTGCAATATCCGCAGTTCCTTTTCCTCCAACTCCAATCCCGGCAACATTAATACGATCATTTGCACCCCAAACTCGTTTGGGTAGATATTGAAAAGAAAAAGCGGTAGTTGCAGTAGCAATAAACTTTCTGCGTGATAATTTCTTCATATTATGGATCGTTATAAAATTTATATTAAATTCTATAAATTGTGGCATAAAAGATTTTGTGACAACGGAAAAAACAGACTCTTGGGAAACTTGACTTTCATAGCAAGAGTCTAAAGATTGGATTTGTTATGTTTTCTATCAAGCAATCTATTCGATTTCTTAAATTTACATTGTTTTTAACTTTAACTTTTCCATTATCCGGTGAAATTGATCCTGATTCAAACTCGAGTAATCTATCAGAACTGCAATTGGCAAAAAGAGATGCAAAGGGATTTGAAAAGTTAGCCCAATTAATTAAACCATCCGTTGTTATAATTGATAGCGTTAGTCGAATAGGCCGAGAAGGAGGAAAGGGGACTGGATTCGTCCTCAGTCCTGACGGAATTATTGCGACAAATTTCCATGTCATTGGAGAGCATCGAGAATTCAAAATTAGGTTTGAAGATGGAAAATCTTTCTTTCCTGATTCAATTCTAGCAATTGATCGAGAAAATGACTTAGCCTTGATCAAAATAAATGCCCAAAAACTACCCTACTTAGAACTGGGTGATTCGGATGAAATTTCCCCAGGCCAGCCAATCTTTTCCATTGGAAACCCTTTAGGGTTTGCTCATAGCGTGAGTCGAGGAGTTATTGCGGCAATCAGAGAATTAGAAAAAGGGGATGGTCGCCCGTTGGTCCAAGTTGCAATTCCTATCGAGCCAGGAAGTAGTGGAAGCCCAACCCTTGACTTAAATGGAAAAGTTGTAGCGATCCTCGCAATAAAATCAGGGGGAGCAATGGGATTCGGGATACCGGTCAATAAACTTAAAGATATGATTCAAAATCAAACACCTATTCCTATAAAAAAATGGTTAACTATTGGGGCATTAAATGAATTGGAATGGAAGTCAATATTGGCAGGGACATGGAAACAACGTGCGGGTGTAATAACAGCCTCCGGATTGGGTTCAGGTTTTGGGGGGCGAATGCTCTGCCTATCTGAACATAAACCACCAAAACTTCCATATGAATTAGAAGTTGATGTCCGCCTGAGCGATGAAAGCGGTGCAGCTGGCTTAGTATTTCATTCGAATGGAAAAAATAAACACTATGGATTTTATCCTACAAATGGATCTCTTCGCTTAACATGTTTTCAAGGAGAAACCGTATATTCATGGAACATTTTAAATACAATTGTATCTTCTTCATATCAACCTGAACAATGGAATCGACTACGCGTAAAGATTGAAGAAGGAGGTAAAATAACCTGCTACATTAATGGGAAATCCATAATCGAAGTTATCGACCAGACATTTAAAGAAGGTCAGGTTGGGCTCTGTAAATTCCGATCAACAACTGCAGAATTTAGAAATTTTCGATTCGCTGAAAAATTTCTTTCTTCTTCAATATCTAAAAAAACAAATCAAGAAATTAAGAAGATCGTAAAAGGTCTTACAAAAAAAGAAACACTTTCTGAAGAGCATTTAACGAGATTGTTAGAACTTGGCCCTCTTGTACCTAATGTCCTGTTAGACCATGCATCTGAACTTCAAAAACAGATAAACCGTTTACAATCTATTTCAAAAGAAATCAAGGAACGACATGCTATTGAGGAACTGGCAAACTCCCTGGTTCATGATGATGAAAGTTCTGTTGATTTACTTCGGTCCGCCCTTCTTATATCTCGATTAAATAACCAAAATTTCAACCTCAATTCCTACCTTACAAAAGCAGAAAATCTAGCCCAGGACATTGCCTCACATTTCCCCGAAAAAGCCACAGGTGAAGAAAAATTGAAAATTCTGGTTTTTCAACTTTTTAAAGAAATGGGCTATCATGGAAGCACTCTTGATTATGACCACCCTTCCAATAGCTATATGAATGAAGTTATGGACGACCGCGAAGGACTCCCCATCACGCTTTCTGTTCTTTTTATTGAATTGGCTAACCGACTAGAACTTCCTGTCAGCGGTCTTGGAATACCTGGCCACTTTCTTGCGATGTACCGCGATGAATCAAAGAAAAAAACCAAGGAAATAATTGTGGATCCATTCGGAGGGAAGATCATTACGAGGAGCGAAGCGTCTGAAATTACCGGATTAAGACTAAACGATAAAGATTTCGTACCAGCTTCCAAACGAGATATCATAACCCGAATGCTTCGAAACTTGATCCATACCGCTGAAAGCCAGAGAAATTCAAGTGATCGACTACTCTATATTAATGCAATTTTAGCAATTGAACCGGGAGACACTTATACACGTGCCATGCGGGCTATGATTAACTATGGTGAAGGTCGATTTACTGATGCACTAAAAGACATTAACAGCCTAATTTCAGAAAATCCTGATAGTCCGGAAATGGCTCCGCTACTTGAAATTAAAAACCGCTTGATGGAAAAGAAATCATCTCGCTAAGTTTTTCCCTTCTCATTCCAGGTCATCCAAACTCCATTCATCTTCCCCGGTTTTTCCGTCCGGCCCCATTGAAAACAAACGAAAACCTGGGCCATCATCCTCCCTTGGATATTCATAAACATACTCATTTCCCCAAGGGTCAATAAAAGCAACATCCTTACCCAACATTTTAGAAAGCCAGAGCATAAGAGATTTCCCCTCATTATGTTCAATATCTGGAACCTGTGTAATATCATAGGATTCTAGATCATAACCGAATAAATGAGTAGATATAGTGGGGGGATATGGAGGCATTTCCAGAGTGCCTTTTTCATTATGAAATCCAGCCAACGAAAGAAAAAGGCATTCTCCAGGCGTACAAACTTTTTGTGGACAAGTTGGATAACCGTTAAAGGATCGACGATAATTTTCGATTGAAACCTTTAAAGCCACCAACTCCACACGGGCCTGTTTATCTGCTTGTTTTTCTAACACATAAAAATATCCCGTAAACATAAAGCTTATTAATATCCCCACAATTGCAAGAACAACTAACAATTCGACCAGAGTAAATCCTCTCAAATTCCTTTTTATACTATTGCCTTCCCCCAACCCAACTTCAGTAATTCCTCTCGAACATCAATCAAATCATCATCCTCAATCGCCATTAACTTAAATTTTTCATCCCTTTTGACTGCTTCCTTTAAAAAATCAATACATTCTCTTGGGCTCTTTAAGACACAAGCATAACAAGCAAGATTAAAGCGGATCAAACCATCATCGTAATGCAAAGCAAGTCCCTCCAAGAGAATCGATCGGGCTTCAGTAATTGATTCAAACCTACGGGTGGCATAAGCATCTGCAATCCACCAATCCACCTCCTCAGAAAATTCATATCTTAATCCTCGGGCAATCTTCTGAGCCTCTTCCCAATTTTCTAATTCTTGATAAATACTTAAATTAAAAACACTTGATCTTTTTACCCAAGGTTCCTCAGCGGGCAATGCCCGCAACTCCTTTTGAGCAAATTCATACATCTCCAGTTCTAAATATCCCTTTGCCCGTTTCCAGTGTATTTCGGGTTTTAAAATATGGGGTGGTAGATCATCCACATTACTCACGGGTTAAAACTATCTCCCGAATTTTATTTCGGCAAGCGACAAAGAAAAACTTTTTAAAGCAAAGTATTTAAAATATTCTCAGTCAAAGAGAAAGCTTGAGCCAATAAAGCCTGTGTGCTTTGCAAACGAATTTGCTCTTTTGCCAATCGGGTGGATTCATCTACCAAAACATCACTGGTTAGCCGGGAGATTCCAGCTTCACTCAAATAAACCTGATTACTCAATCGCTCACCTGCAATTTCCAACTGGGACATATTAGCCCCCAATGTAGCCATTTGGGTAGATACATTTTCAATTTCTTTCTCTAAAAAATTAAGTGTCTCCTTAGCTTGTTCAATAGAATCAATCGATGAATCTACCAATATTATTCCGATTCCAACTGAATTCAGATTGATATCATTACCATCAATACCAACAAGTTTTTTATCATTGGTAGGTTCATCCAAGGGCGTATAGGTTGCATTGATTTGAAAAATCGTATTCGCTTCCACTCGTAGTGTAAGCTTCGTCGATAAACCATTAGCTGGATTGGTCTTCCATTCGCCTCCTGGTAAAGATCCTGAAAAATAATGATTGGTTCGATCGTCTCCACTAAGCCAAGGAGTTGACTCTTCCGTGGAACCTTCTGCGCTTGTGCCTAATCCGAGTTGACTAATGTATGTATCCTTATTGTCGTAGCGTGTATCATTACTCCAGGTATCAGATGGATCATCCGAAGTTCCGAATTTTCCATCCGCTCCTACTACTTTAGTCGAATTACCTGCAGTCAAAGGAACGAATTTAAATTTTGTTTCTTGACCGGGTGCATATTGCATCTCAAAACGATCAAAATCGTGATCATATGCAGTTCCCTCTGTAGCCCATTGCATGTCTTTGGAAAGACCGTTGTCAACATCATTTCCAGCGGTGTCAAAGATGACTTCAGAGCCCTGCTTAAGGATATATCTTTCTCCAGTGCCCCCCCCATTTATATCAAGAACAAATTTTCCGGAATTGAAATGTACTTCCTTCTCTAACTGGTAATATTTTTTAGTACCGGTCCAACCAGAGGGAGCAGAAGTCAAGATTCCCACTTCTACTTCACTATCCCCACTAACTTGGTCGTTAAATCCCTTTCCAAAATCAATCTCCGGAAAATATTTTGCTGCCATATCATCAAATAAATAACTACCTTGAAACTTTTCGCTCCGCATAGAAAAAGTCTCTTTTTTAAGGGCCTGAAATTCCGAATTTAAATTCGCCCGATCTGAATCGCTAAGCATCGGGTCCATTGCCTGGGAGGCCAAAACGCTCATTCTCTCATAAATTTGATGAGCTTTCTTCAATCCTGCTTCCTGCATATGAATATAGGTCACCGCATTTTGCATGCTTTGGGCTAATTGCGTTTTAGTGCGGTTCTCCGCACCCAAACGAGAAACCATACTCAGCCCACCACTATCTCCCTGACCTCGAAGGCTTTCAACTGCGTTACCTGAATTTAGTAAACGTCCAACTGAATCCTGCACTCTATTCGCACTACGATGCATGCTTACTGAAGTCTTAGCTATGCTGGAAGTATCAACTCCAATCATAAAGCAAAGGCAGTACTATTAGCAGCTACCATAATAAAGAATATATTTTTTTACTCATATCCTTTGCCTGAGTCATTAAGGCTACATTGCTATCCATTTTTATTTTCTGCATAGCAAATTCAAGAGATGATTGAGGAAATTCATCCTGATTCATTTTGGCTAAAGCAACTTGACCGGCAGCTACTTTTTCACCCGATAAATTAGATGTCTGTTGAATAAGAGAAAAATTTGATCCAAGCTTTCCGATCTGCACGCCAATTCCTTTTATTTCCTCGAGGACAGCCTCCAATGTTGACTTTGCATCATCGATCGTCCCAAGACCCATTCCTGACATGGTACCAAACCCAACCGGAGTTAATGTTACAGCTTCATTAGATCCCTCCTGTCCAACTGTCTGGAAGTTAGTTGGTCCAGTCTGTTCGTACTTTGCAGAGATTTGAAAAAGGGATGTAGATTCAACTACTACGCTTATCATCGACGAATCAGTAGTTGCTTGTGCAGTGGTAACTTGTCCAGCGTTTGTAAAGGAATTAGAATAATCTGATGTACCGAGCTGTGCGGTATAATAGCCTTGATTATCAAAATTTCCATTTGGAGTAGGGGTATGCCCATGCCTAATATCCTCGCCCCCTGCAGTATCCATGGGTACAAACTGAAAAGTTGTATCTTTACCGGGAGCAAAATCGATTATAAATTTATCAAAATCATACTGATAAGCATGTCCATTGGTTTCCCACCATTGACCTGTATCAAAAATAATGTTTTCACCCTGCTTTACATAGTATCTCTCTCCATGACCTCCTCCATTAACCTCTAAGATCATACGACCACTATTGTAAAGTACATCCTTTGTACTGATCCAACGATTAACAGGTCGATTTGCTCCCTTATAGAAAGTTGTATAAACATTACTTTCTTCAGGTGCTTGGGATTCGTCCAGGGCATCACCAAAATCTACTGATTTTGCGGTGTATGAGGCTAGATCATCATAAAGATATTTCCCTTGAAAATCAGTGGTGCGAAGAGACTCTAATTCCTTTTTCAATCCATCCATCTCCTCGTTTAAGCTCTGCCTTTGAGCATAGTTTAGAAATAGATCAGATGCCTGCATGGCAATTGTTGAAATCCTGTCAAATACCTGAGAAGCTTTTTCGAGCCCAGCCTGTTGCATTTGCACATATGTGGTAGCATTTTGTAAATTGTTAAGATGAGCACTTCGATGCCTCGTATTCCCACTTAATCTTGTAGCAAATGAGTACTGTCCAGAATCTCCACTCTGCCTGGTTGACTCCAAGCTATCTCCTGCCTTTTGTACACGAGCAAAGGCTCGATGCAAACCAATCTGGGATTGCCTGCTCGACGAAGCCAGATTCCCCATGATTGGTGAATTAACAGATAGCATTATCGATTAAATCAACTGGTTAACCAAATTTTGATTAATACCCTGAGCTTGCACCAACAACGCACTAGTTGCTTTGGAATGTAAACTCTTCTTAGCCAAATCAATGGATGTGGAAGCAAAATCTCTTTCCTTTTTTGCAAGATGGGCTTGTTCAGCTACAAAATAAGAATCCAGGCGATCTGTGGACATCAAAATTTGATTGGTTATTGATCCAATATTTGCTCTTTTTTCAGAAATTGTATCAAGTTCATCAAGAATTTTGGCACCTGCCGCCGAGGCGTTAGCTTCATTGCTTACAGAATAACCTGACAAATTATCAAAAGCGGCAGGTTCAAATATAATTTTATGATCTCCCGCATCGATGGATAGCTTGTTTTCACTAGCTTTGAAAAGATTATAGCCCTGGAATTGAATATCCTGAAGTTCAGCAAGGTCTAATTTCAAAGATTCAAATTCCAAATGTAAAATTGATCTTTCATTTTCACTAATTAGGGAATTGGAAGCGGAACCCGCAATATTTCCCATTCGATCAGTAATTGTTAATACTTTTTCTAAACCGGCATCCTGCATTTGTCCAAAACTCATTAAGTTTTGTAAATTATCAGACTCGACTTTTCTGTGATCGCTAAGACTGCTTAGTCTCGCAGAATAACTGGCCTCTCCTGCATTCCCTTCCGATATCGCTAATTCGGTGGACTTAACCTTAAGCGATTTAGTAATGCTCCTTTGTAAATCGAGCATAGCCTTTCCCGTAGCGTGGGAAAGATTTCCATAGATGGGTGAGTTGGGTGAAAGCATGAAGATAATTAGTAATAATTGCCTCCTTGCAAATTGTTTAGCGATATTAATCGCTTACGCATCCATGCATGTACGAATAAAAAACTACCTTTTTTCAATTAAGTCAAATATTATTTTATCTTTTCGATTCCACCAAGTCGCCATAAAACTCCCAATCAGGCAATGAATCACTGCACTCAAGGCACAAGGAGCAGGCACCATAGGCAGTTGAGCAAAGTGCTTACTCGCCAAAGCCATTCCCAATCCCGAATTCTGCATACCCACTTCAATTCCAAAAGTACGACAATCAACTGAATTCCTACGAAACATTTTACCAAAAATAAATCCAAGCAAAAAACCACCAACATGCAAAAAGAAAACCGCAAAAAATAATATAAACCAATTCTCCAAAATTAGAGCTCTCTTCGCGGACAATACAAAACCAACAATTAATAAAATAAATAAAACTGATAAAAAAGGTGATATCTTAGCAACTTGACATGCGGAATTTTTAAATAGCCTTTTCCAAGTCAAACCCAAAATAAGCGGTAATAAAACAATCAGTAGAATACTTTTAAGTAAACCCCATCCATCTACAGGAACATAATGCCCAGCATATAAAGTAGTTAACCAAGGAGTTAAAAGAATCGCCAAAATCGTTGATACCAAGGTAAGACTTACAGATAGAGCAACATTGGCTTTAGCCAAAAAAACAACCACATTAGACGCAGTTCCACCCGGACAGGATGAAACCAAAATTAAACCTACAGCCATTTCGGTTGGTAATCCCATAACCCAGGCAAGAAAAGCTCCCCACGCAGGCATGATTAAAAACTGAGAAAATACTCCTAACCCAACAATATGCGGTTCTCTCCAAACATGCTTAAAATCTTTCGTCTCTAAGGTCATTCCCATTCCAAGCATTATAACCCCTAATCCAAATCCAATTGCCTCTTTTCCGTACCACAAAAAAATTGCCGGTTCATATAAAGCCAATCCGCCTACTATAAGAGACCATACAGGAAATAACTGAGTTGCCCACACTGCAATTCGCTCAACCATATTTGACTTATCTACCACACTTATTAATCATTTTCGAATCTATGAAAACTAAACTTAAGGTTAAAATCGCATTGGTTCTATCAGCCTCCATATTAATAAATATATTTCTAATTTGGGAAGTATTTCGACTAAGAAATCAAAATAATAAAAATATTATTAGAGGGACAGGAGAAAGTCAGAGTCTAGAGGAATTGTGGAATGAAAACATCCCACAAAAAAATAAAGAAAAATGAGGGGTTATATTATTTAGAAATCTCCCAAAATTCAACTTCCCCCCATAAGTGCCCCCAACCTTGAAACTTGGGAGACAGTCTGAAATATCTTGCATTTACGGCTCGCAAATCAATTTCCGCCCAAGCCCCCTTCCCTTTCTCTGTGACAAAGCCCTCGTATTCATTGAAATCAACAAATTGTTTTCCGTCCCGACTTACTTCCACTTTAACCTCTGCAAATTCATCAGCCCGATCAGTTGATTGAAAATAAATTCGGACAATCCCAATTTTTTTATCCACTCCCAAGTCAAACGTAACAACAGGGTCAACTTTGAACCACGCTGTCCAAGTTGATCTCCATCCATCATCGGGAAGCTTTCCATCCATCAAAAGATTAACATTCAACCTACCTGCATCCATTGTTGGATTTTTAGAAGTACTAACTTTTACAATCGGAGATAATTGAAACTTTCGAGAGTCTCCATCTCGAGCTCGAGTTTGCGAAAGCAAAAATGTTCCTGTGCATAGAACCAATAAAAAAAATGGTACATACAATAAATTCATTCTCATTTCTATGTTCTGATCAAATTTCTCGACACGTGCAAGTGTGATTAACGAGAACTTTCCAAAATTTTCCCGTCAATGTATACATCCGCCCATAACCAAAAGCCTTCTGAACCTCTTTCCAAATTACGAATTTGAACCGTTTTTGATTCTTTCAAAATTTGTCGAAATTGATGCCATTGCCTAAATGCAGTACTTACTTTACTTGAATTAATATCCATCACTGACTCAACCTGAAGACCGCGGACTTTGATCTTTAATGCCCTCCCAAAAATTGGATTTAATCCCCTCACATCAGCAACAAAAGTATTACCATCTAATGTTTCAAGGATGTCCTTAGAGACATCCAAATAAAACCTCGACGGAAAAACCTGATTTAATGAATTTTGAGAAGAGGAACAAGCAAGCAGGAAAAATACTAAAAATAAGCTTATCCCATAAAATCGCATTCTGATATTTAGAATAGGATTACAAATGAAGTCAATCTTCGGCACTTTAAAACTTTATAACTTTCTGTTCACCATCCAATGACAACCTGACTCCTCCGCAATTTTCATAAACATTCTTTCCGCTTTATTTAATCGCCTTCCTTTTCTTACTGAGATTCCCCATGTGCGGGACAATTTTTTCGCCCCCAATGATAAGCTTACAAGTTCACCTCGTTTAATGTCCTCTTCAACTGCCCAATTCGCGAGAATGCCAATCCCCATTCCAACCTTTATTAATTCTTTACTAGCCTCCGGGCTACTAATTTCCATGAATGAAGAAAGACGTAATCCTAGTCTATCAAAATAATCAGTTAACATTCTAAAGGTGTAACTTGTTCGATTATAAAGAATAAAATTTTCTGAACGGGCGTGATCCCAATTTACCTTTTTATCTTTTGCCCATGGGTGATTGATTGGAACCACAAATCTTAATTCGTCATTGAAACAAGGAACGAACTCAATTTCAGGTAAATTGATGGGGGCCAAAGTAATAGCGAGGTCAATCTTCCCCTCACTGAGTAAATCAAAACAGGCAGGACTGTCATCACATTTAACTTCAAAACGACACAATGGTTGAGTTTCCTTAAATTCCCTTAGAATGGGTGGAAGGAAAAACCGGCAGGCTTGCGCACTCGCTCCTAATCTAATTCGTCCTATTCCAAATTTTTCGAATCCATCCAACTCATTCCGAACATTTTCCATTTGATCTAAGAAAGGACGAACGAAATCCAAAAGTCGATCTCCAGCTTCGGTCAAGGTTACCCTCTTACCCTGCCTTCGAAAAAGCTTACACCCTGCCTCTTCTTCAAGATTCTTCATGGAATGACTGACTGCCGACTGAGTCAGGAAAAGGTGTTTTGCAGTTTTTGTAAAACTTCCCGTTTGGCAAAGCATATAAAATGCCTCCAATTGCCTGGTATCAAATGGTCGAATTCTTTTCATCTCATTTTCATTCTCTAGCAAATCATGATCCAAATTAATAATATTGGATATTTTGTCTAAATTTCTCCACACAGCAAAAGCGTTTTGTTGTAACCATTAAGAGTTATTCAAATATATTATCTTCGCGCTTGTCTGAATCATGATAAGTTTATAACTTTTATATATGCGAAGCATTTCTAAATTTCTCACAATAACCTTATTGACTATAATCGCTTCAAATCAAGGAATCGCTCAGTTGCATCCAATGGAATCGCTGGGACGTGAAATATTTGATTCTTTTCGAGGATCTAAATTTTCAAACTTTTACAACCGCACTATATTCTCCCTGAACGAAGATTCTTTCAAATCTTTTTTATTTGGAATTAGAAATAAATCTATCCGAGATGACTTGATTAACTTGCACAAACAAAACTTCCCCGAAAATACAACTTTTGATGAGAAGTGGAAAATCGCATTCAAACATCAATGGCGTCAACAACTACGACACATTGCTAGCTACACCCCCTCAAAAATTCGCGAAGAATCATTTATTCCCATTCTAAAGGAAGCCAATGAATATGAAGTTCAATGGAAAACAACCCGACTGTTAGCTATTGAAGCACTACTCCCCGTAAATTGGAAAAATGGAAGATTTCATATCAAAGGAGACCTAGACCTAGATGCAAATAACAGTAATTCTCGGGTTCTTTATTTAGACAGAAATCTAAATTACCGATTAACCTTGGACAAAATGACATACTCCAAGACTTTTATGATTGGCACTGAAAAGGAAGATTCTGAAAAAAACTACAAAAAAGGTATATTGGGTAACGGTTCCGGACAAGGAGACATCTTACTAAAATTCGACTCTCAAACGCCATCACAACTTTTTTACTTCTGTCCGGATCAAGAAGGTGCAGGTGGGCCAATAATCATTAAAGACTTTGATGACTTGAATAAACCAAACCAAAGAACTGATGTACTTTTGACCTTTTCATACGACGAACCGGCTCGTGCCTTTCAAATAATAATCAAAGATGCTCTCCTTTCTCAAAAAGGAGCTATTTTTACAGAACGACCTAAATTTCTAGGTGAAGTTTCTCTTCCACGAGGTCTTTCATTTCCAAACTGAAAATTAGTTTAAGACTTTTCCAAAATAACTTCAATTATTTCACCGTTTTTAAACCTAATTATTTGCTCAAGTTCCCCCTGGAGGCTCCATTTCTTAAAAACTCCGTTTTCCCTTCCGTTAAACCATTGCCCCTCCTCTTTTAATTTACCATTGGGCCACCAAAACCTCTCCATTCCATCCTTTAATCCATTGTAAAAATCTGCTTCACCACGGGGGGAACCATCAGGAAAAACTTCGGATGCTCGTCCCGAAAAAGGCACCCGCTCCACATCATAGTGCCACAACCCAGTCCTTTTATCCATAACCAGACCACTCCCATCGACAGTTTTCAATTTCAATGAAAGACGGGAATTCTCCCACTTTAAAGTTTCAATCTGCAACTCGAATTCCTTCAATTTCTGATTCCGGTCAAATGCGGATTCTCCAGCGGACGCCTGAGAAACTTCCTCTTCACCCGTATTGGAATCGAAGCATCCATTAAAAAAACAGGTAATAAATATCGGGGAAATTATAAAGATCTTCATCTTAGGATCGAATAAAGCCTACCCATTTAAAGGCAAGTGCAATAGATCGTGAGTGCATTGACACATAATTCAAATTATCTCCCAAAACAGATTCATATACGATCCGAGTAAGATCAGTAATAATTCATAAGATATTCATTAAATAATTTTTTTTATTTCAGTACACCTCATCCTGTTGCGACACCATATCGGGTTGTTGCTAGTTATAAGAGACTTTCAATAATCATCCTTTTTTCTTTTAAATTCGAAAAATACAGACAGGAAGGCACTTAAAGCTAAAACCATAGAGACTCCCCCTCCTAAAAGTTTCATATTTTCAGCATTTCTCATCCCAACAACCCAAAGGGAACATCCAAATATAGACGCTCCAAGAAAAATCAGAACCTTTAATATCAAACGGGGTAGCACAAGAGTAAATCACAAACTAAAATCTATTACTTAATAGATCAACCCTTTCCGCTAAAATCTGCACTCAAAGCTATTGATCGCAAGTTGGTGGCAGTGAATCACAACTATTTATGATCCTCCCCATTTGGGCTTCTTTTTCACACCAAGATTTTTCGAATTTTCAAGAAACCATATTTTACATTCTTCTTCAGAAACACCTTCTCTTGGATCTGGCATTCCAAGAATCACCCAGTTGCGAATCGTACTTAAAGCATCTTCCCACTTGACGAACAGGTCGGGCATGGTGAATGCCTTCCCCGCTTTCACCGATGCAACACCACTTGCCTTTTCCGGTACTTGTACTTAAGGCTCCGCCTTGCCTGTCAGGGTTCGGAGACTGAGGCGGAAACCAATAGAGTTATAAATGAAGGCTGGCGAGTCCCCGTACCGATCCGCGGAACGGGCGATGTCCGCCGCGTAGTCCCAGGAACCACCGCGCCTTACGCGACTGGAGCCGTCCGCTGGGCCGAGGGGGTCACTTACTGGAATGTTCGGGTATTTCCAGTGCCAGTCCGCACTCCACTCTCTGACATTCCCATGCATGTCGTAAAAGCCCCATGGGTTGGCAGGATACTTCCCGATATCGGTTGTCTCGTTCGGACCACCACGAATATTAGCCTGATCCGAGGTCAGGCTATCGCCAAAAGCATAAACGGTAGTCGTACCCGCTCGGCAAGCGAACTCCCATTGGGCTTCGGTTGGCAACTGGTAAGCCATTCCAACAGGTAAGCGTCCCATCTTCCGCTCCATCTCCGTAAGTTTCTCGCAGAAAGAAGTTGCGTCGTTCCACGACGCTCTCTCAACTGGACGGTCCGCTCCCTTGAAATGGCTCGGATTATTTCTCATCACCTTTTCCCACTGAGCCTGCGTCACCTCGTATTTACCTAGCCAATAACCCTGTGTCAAAGTTACCTGATGCTGAGTTTCGGACTTTTTCCGATCCGCCTCCGTAGTCGGGCTGCCCATCTCAAAAGTTCCCGGCGGACACCAAAGCATCTCCAAGTCAAGATCAGGAATCGTAAAAGGTTTCCCATCTACCGCCGGAACAGACTCAGTATTAGAAACCACAACTGCCTTCGCCCCCACCGG
>JABGWU010000066.1 GCA_018645475.1 Opitutia bacterium | reverse complement strand
TCAACTATTTCAAGTAAAATAGAGGTCATCTTAGGAATCATTGTCCAATTAACGATGGAAACGAGTTCAGCTTTGGCAAGCATGTCAATAAATGCTCCTTCTCCTGCAATTTCGATGATTCGAGAAAAATCAATTTCTTCAAGACTGCTGGTATTTCCGAGCATAAGTTTTCCATCCTTAAATTCAAGAGCAGTCGTAATGCCAGGATTAGCTAATGAAATGGCATTTGTTTTGCGTGCAAACTCTTCAAAGACTGGATCGATTAACGGGTGTCCCAATGCACCTACATAACGAACTGCCAGTCCAAGTGAAACATGTGCATTTGCCATGATTGGACCATTTCCGCCTAGTTTATCAAAGCGAGGGAATAGTTCGATGTTTGCACTTTTTCCTGCAGCAGCAGAAATTCTAGAACCCAAAGCGTCAATTGTTTCGATTGCGTCAAAATTTCGTTGTAAACCATGTCTCTTGTCAACAGGTGTAACAATTTTATCAACAAATCCATCTAGCCCAACCACTGAGTTCATTCCAGACGGATTAAAGGATTTTTGTTTCAGTTCTTCTATTACTTTATTAGAGACTTGCATTTGAATCTTTGATTAAATTTGTTTCTTGAGTGGGGCAAACTTAATCGTTGTATATTCATTTTTCATTGATGATATTTAGAATTTAGTTGATCTCCTTAAAATCAGAGTAAATATATTTTTTGGTGTTAATTTTATTTAAATATGACTGATATGAATTTTTTACCTGTTTTTAATCCGGATGTCTTTGTGATGGGGAGTGCTGGGTTAATTGATTACTTTATGGATTCAAATAGTGCCGGGAAGGTGGTAATTTGTCTTCTGATTGTAATGAATTGTTATGCGCTCAGTCTAATGGTGAGTAAGCATAATCTTTTTAAAAAAGTGAATGCGAAAAATACCAGAGATGAAAAAAGGATTAATGATTTAGGTAATATTTTTGACTATGATGATGCTTTGTTTTCTGGCGACGGTAGTCCATACCTTACAATTTGTTCTCGTGCCATGGCTGCTGCCAGAAGAACGAATGATTCTGGTTCCATTCGGATGAACTATGTGGAAAATGCAATTAAACGAGCTTTGGCTGAAGTGGGGGAACTATACGAATCGAAAATGTATTGGTTGGCGACTATTGTTTCAGGTGCTCCTTTTCTTGGTCTACTGGGCACGGTTTGGGGAGTGATGGATGCATTTGGCACGATGGAGAGTGGAGGAGCGACTATAGAGCATCTTGCCCCTGGTGTCTCTGGTGCTTTGTTAACCACAGTTGCTGCTCTTTGTGTGGCCATTCCAATTGTGTTTGCATACAATGGTCTTTTGGGCACGGCTCGTTCATGTATGACCAAGTTGGAGAATTTTGCCAGTAATCTTGCAGATCGAATCGAGATCGAGCAAAAGTGATGTGTCGGATGACTTTCGAATTTACTGATTAACAATGGCACGCGATTTTAAGAGGCCAAATAAATTGGCGGTCATCTCTGATTTAAATGTTACGCCGTTGATTGATTTAGCATTTTCGTTGTTGATTATTTTCATGATTACAACCCCTGTAATTGAGCAATATAACAGGATTGATCTGCCCACTCAAAATTCTGATAATAATCAAAACCCTCCCGAGAAAGAGGACAAATTTATAACTATAGACGCCAAGGGTAATTATAATTGGGGGCAGGATGCGGTTTCGAAGAATGAACTCGAAGGTCTACTCGATCAGGTGGCACAGGATTCTGGTGATCAACCCACCATTCATTTGCGTGGGGACCGAGTTCTTCCTTATCAAAAAATTATGGATGTTATCAATATGCTAAAGTCTAGAAATTTGACTAAATTGAGCCTCGATACGAAAGCCGGCTAGTTGCCATTATTTAGAATGAGTGCGAGCGATCACAATGATTCTATTGCCTTAGAAAGTTTAAAATCTCAATTAAAGGATATTGTTCATATTGATTCAGAATCAATACACTCGGCTTCATTTGATGGGTTGAAAGTTTTCTTTTCTCCAACAGCTGTAATTCGCCCTAAGGAATCCAGTCAAGTCGGAGTAGTTTTGCAGTTGGCGAATGAATTTTGTATACCTGTGACAACAAAAGGCGCAGGTTCTTCGCTTACGGGAGGAGCTACTCCAATTAAAGGCGGATGGGTATTGGATCTTTCTCTTTTAAATCAGATTAAGATTGATGTTGATAATCAAGTTGCTCATTGCGGTTCTGGTGCAATTGTTGCGGATATTCAGCAGCAGGCAGCTGAGCAAAACCTTTTTTACCCCCCTGACCCATCTTCCAAAATGTTTTGTACCATTGGTGGGAATATTGCCTGCAATGCGGGTGGGTTGCGTTGTGTGAAATACGGAGTGACCCGTGACTATATCTTGTCACTATCTGGATATTTACCAACGGGAGAAGCAGTACAATGGGGGAGGGCTACTCGTAAATTTGCCACGGGTTACAATATTCGCGATCTATGGATTGGAAGTGAAGGAACTTTGGGAATCGTGACTGAGGCAATTTTACGCTTAATTGGAAAACCTGTTTCTCAAAAAACTTTTTTAGCTGCCTTTCGTTCAGATAAAGATGCTCTTCGGGCACCGATTGAACTTTCTCGAATTGGTATTCGCCCGTCCATTCTTGAGTTTCTTGATCGATGGACAGTGGAATGTGTCCAATCTTTTACTGGAAAGGAAGTTTTCCCTGGCTTGGATCCCCACTCGGTTCTTTTAATCGAGTTGGACGGAGACCCATCTTTCATTGAACAAGAATCTCCTAAGTTGATTAGCTGGCTAAAAGAAACAGCTTTGTGTTACGAAGTGGCGAGCAATCAAGAAGAAGCAGAGGAGTTATGGGAGGTAAGAAGGAAGGGGTCCCCGGCCATGAAAAAACTAGCGAATACAAAACTGAATGAAGATGTGGTCGTACCCTTAGTCGAGCAAATTAATCTTGTTGAGTGTGTGAACGAACTTAGGCAGAGATTCAATCTAAAGGTTGGAGTTTTTGGGCATTGCGGCGATGGGAACCTCCATGTGAATTTTATGTACGATCGAGACAATCAGGATGAATCTAATCGGTCGGTTGAAGCATTAAAATTGCTTATGAAAAAGGTGCATGACTTAGGCGGTGCAATTAGTGGTGAGCACGGAATAGGGTTAGCTAAATCTCCCTTTGTGAGGATGCAATTTAATTCAGCTGAGTGGAGGACCATGGAAGCGATTAAAAAAACATTAGATCCAAACAAAATTTTAAACCCGGGTAAAATTTTTGACATTTTTAACCCATGGGAAAATAAGAAAATAAATGCAACCTTGCCCTGGGAGCATTCCCACGACGAACCTAAACCTGTAGAAATATGAAAGCTAACTTCCTTACAATTCTAACCCTTCTTGTTGCAATTTCGTACTCCAGTCTGCAAGGCATGCTTCACCCTTGGACTGATTTACAGGGGAGAACTCTTCAGGCATCCTTTATTAAATCTGATGGTGTTACCCTAACCATTGATTGGAATGGAAAAGTAGTCCCTATTCCATTGTCTACACTTTCGGCAGAATCAAAAGCACTTGCTCAAAAACTTTCTACGCCACAATCTCCAGTAGCTCCTTCCAATCCATTTGATACCATTGTACCGCCTGTAAGTGCGGAGCAACTTCATTCATGGACTGACTTGCAGGGGCGCACCCTAAAAGCAGTTTTCATTAAAGCAGATTCCAGTTCAGTCACGGTTAAGTGGCAAGGCAAAGTCGTCCCATTGCCTCTAGCCAATTTGAACCCTGCATCTCAGGCATTAGCAAAAAGCTTGTCGGGTACTTTTGCGCCTGCTCCGACTCCCGTTTCTCCGCCACCTGTGGTTGTTAAACCCGTTGTTTCGCCAGCTGCAGGAAGTGGTGAGTTCTCATTGGATGTCGAACACAATTGGAAAAGTTCTTCAGGGAGCACTATTAAAGCAAAATTTATTTCAATTGAGGGAGAAAGTGTGAATTTAGCTATGTATGGAGGCAGATCCGAACAGACAATTCCTTTAGCCCGCTTGTCCGAGGATTCTCAAGGGTTGGCGAAAAAATTACAGGCTTTGCTTGCTAAGCAAAATAAAATTCAACAGCAATTAGCAAGCCAACGGAAAAAAATGAAAGTTCCAGAACTAGTGGAAGGGGATCTTGGACGAACTCATTCATGGATGAGTTCAGATGGTAATAGCATCGAGGCTATTTTTGTTGCAGCGAATGAGAAGGGGGTAACATTGCTGATGAAAAACAATCCAAATCGTCCCTACGAATTGCCTTGGGAGAGATTAAATCCAGAATCTCAGGCTTTAGGCGAGGGTTTAAAAAGATTAAAGGAAAAACTTATGCCGAAAAACCCGGCAATTTTACCAGCTAAAGGGGGGAGTTTGCCCAGATATGGTGATGGGAAATGGAGGGGTTATAATACAGTTCTAGAAAGCGCAGTGTATGATGTTGCTCTCCATGGTAATGGAAATACGGTGAAAGTTTGGTTGAAAAATGAAGGAAAGGAAGGGGAAACTGCTTTGGGTGAGCGTGCTGAAAGAGTCCCTTTGAGTGTAAATTTCCGTGCATATTATTATTTGAACCCCGGGGAAAGAAATCGCCAGTGGAGACACCGAAAAATTGTTTCTTATGAAGATCCCCCCTCAGTCTCCATGGACCGTGAGGAAACAACTATTCGTGGAACTTTAGACAACGGTTCAACTTTTGAATATGTGATGCAAATTAATCACAGGGGATTAAGTTTTTGGGGCGAAATAGATGAAAAGAAATCTGGTGAGCATCCCACTATTTTCAGCATAGCTCTGTATTCACCTAATTTTATCCCTGATGTCGCAAATAAATCAATGAAAGAAATTGAACCCTTAGTTGGGGATGGTTCTCTTTACATTGATCCATTAGAATCAAAACGGGCAAAAATACCCATGATTGAAAAATGGACTGATGTGCTTGGTAAATTTAGTGGCAATGCATGGAATCCTATCAAGTCAGCTGAATTGACGGGATTTCCTTTTGGGTCGCATAAGATCAAGGTTACGCCCACGAGTCTTAGTGGAATGAATTTCCGATGGGGCAAGGGATACAGTGGTACTTTTCCATTTCAAGGCATTCATTTGGTGCATCGGACAGTGGACTCATATGAAGCCGCATCTTCTAAAACCCCTAGTGAATATAAGAAGCGTTTGGAAATCCCTAAGAGTAAAAGGCTCAATGTGAACATTATTCGTGGCCGAGGTTAATTCAAAAATAAAGATTTTTCTTCTATTATTTCTTTCTCTTTGCCCATTGGGGGGGGAGGAAGTGGTGAGGGTTGCGAGTTTTAACCTCAGAAACTATCTTTCATGCGATCGAATGGTCGAGGGTAAATGGCGACCTGATTATCCCAAGCCAGAGATTGAAAAAAAAGCAGCTCGTACCATCATTCGTTCCGTGAACCCTGATATTTTGGCTCTTCAGGAAATGGGAGATTATCCTTATCTCCTAGAATTATGGATGGATTTAAATTCGACGGGCGGTCCCTATTATCCCCATGCAGTATGGATGCCCAATAAAGGGGAGGGAGAAATTCGGCATCTTGCATTTCTGAGTAAATATCCACCTGTTTCAATTTTTAAGCATACAGATGTTTCATTTTCTTATTTTGATGGTACAGAGAAATCTGGAAGAGGTTTGCTCGAAGTTACATTTTGTCCACAGAATGAAAGCTTTCATATTTTCAATGTTCATTTGAAGAGTATGTGGACCGAAAGAAAAGACGACCCTCAGGCTAGAGTCCGTCGAGAAAAAGAAGCTCGTGCGATGCGCGATATTATACGCAAAAAATATTCAATTGAAGGAAACACAGAGTACTTAATTATGGGAGATTTTAATGACCATAAAGACTCTGCACCTTTGCGACGATTTACATCCGTAAATGATACTGTTTTATCAAGTTTAATACCCTGTTTTGATTCACGGGGGCACTTATGGACGCATTATTTTAAAAAACAGGATAGCTATTCTAGAATTGATTATATTTTGGCAAACCCAGCTATGGCTAATAGATTTATTCCTAAATCTGGGTGGATTATGGATTCAGAGGAAAGTAAATATGCCTCGGATCATAGACTGATTTACGCAGACTTTTCATTCTAGCTAAGTGAAATGATTCAACTTTTCCATAAGTTGTTTTTTTCAATCATTTCGCATACGCAGGGGGGTAAACTATCTTTCCATCCGTCTGTTCGATTTTGAACAAGTTCAAATATATCCCTTGAGAAAAGGTTCATGTTTGCTCGATCGCAATTTTCTATCGTTACAAGGAATCCGTTTTCGCGTATATATTTGTACAGGTTCCGTAAGTTTCTTGCCACAAGTAAGTTATCTATAGTAATTAAACCGTTTTCGTCGTTTTCTGTTTCTACATTATCTCCGACGCCCATCTGTTTTCTGTATCTTTCAAAATTTTCTAATTCAATTGGATAAGCGTAAATTTTGACATTATCTTTAAAAAGTTTCCCGAACGCTTCTAGGATTCCTCCCTCTAAGTTGTTATAATAGTCTTCTTTAAAAATATCAGCTAAATTGTTAAGCCCTAAAACTAATCCTATCGGATTTCTTACATATCGACGAAGGTAGGAAGATAGTTTGTAGTATTCAAGGTAGTTAGATACAAGCACACTGTATCCGCATGAGTTGATCACTTCAATTCGAGCAATAAAGTCATCGTAGTCAATGTCACCTTCGTTTAGCAAACTGCGAAGGGTTAATTCCATAAAAACCTCAACGCTTTCAGCTTCGACATCTTCTCTCGTTGCAAATTGAGTCTTTGCTTTTTCAAGCATATCCAAATTCACTTTGGTTAATGGACGAAAGCTTCCTCTCTCAATTAGGCAGGCTTTTTTGTACAGATTTTCAGCTGGTTGTACGACATGTCCTGATTGATTAAACATAACTGCATGTGTAAGCCCTTTCTCTGCGAGCTTTAGACAAAGAATTCGATTGTCGATAACTTCAAATGAAGGGCCATTGAATTCGATCATGTCCACTTCTATACGATTGCCACCTATGCTGTCGGTGAGGCTTTCGATAAAGGCATCTGGATTTCCGCTCAAGTGCATAGCTCCGTAAACTAAATTAACACCCAGCATGCCTATCGCTTCCTGTTGTAACTGGTTATCTGAATCAAGCATGCGCACATGAAGGATTATATCGTGATGAGGTGATAGAGGAGAAATTTGAAAGCGAATACCCATCCAACCGTGGCACTCATTAGTCTTGCTGTAATTTAATGCAGATACTGTGTTGGAAAAGGCGAAGAAAGTACTTTGATCACCGCGGGCTTCGGATAGACGTTCGTCCAGTAACTCATATTCATGAGCCATCATTTGTACCAATCTCTCCCGTGATACATAACGGCCAGCCTCGCCATAAATGGCATCACTGAATTTCATATCATATGCCGATATCGACTTGGCTACTGTACCGGCAGCACCACCCGCTTGAAAGAAGTGGCGTGCAACTTCCTGCCCAGCTCCAATTTCCGCGAAGGTGCCATACTTTGATGAATCTAAGTTTACGCGAAGCGCTTTACGTTCCGCAGTGAGTTCTTGTTCTGTCATATTTAAGGGAAAAATGTGTATTTTTTTCGATACAGGCAAAGTTTTTCTTCGACCCTGAGCAAAAAGAGGTGTTTTCTTTGCAAAAGTTATATGAAAAAATTTTTCAAAGATGTATTTAAGCGAATGGCTGTTACTTTAGTTTCGACGATTCTCTTTGTGCTAATCTCTTTGTTTCTTTTTGAGGCAGTTTTTTCTGCATTGTTAGAGACAGATAAAGCCAAAGCAGTTGAGGGTTCTTTCCTGATACTGGATCTTTCTATGAACCTTACTGATCGTCCAGCAAGCTTTAAATTAGAGGATCTAACTAGAGAAGCGATTACTGAAGAACGAAAGTCACCAAGTTTTCATTTAAAGGAGGTTCTCGACGCAATCAAAAAAGCGGAGACCGATCCTAAAATCCGCGGTATTTTTATTAAGGGTGGTTTTCTTCCTGATGGATATGGATGTGGGTATGCGGCTATCCACGAATTAGTTTCAGCTCTTGAAGATTTTAAAAAGACTGGAAAAAGTACTATTGGTTTTTTCTCAGACCCTTCACAATTGGATTATTTAGTCTATTCGATTTGCGATGAACTACATATGAACCCAAGTGGCAGCCTTATTTTAAAAGGGTTAGCAAATGAACAGATTTTTTTAGGCGAGGCTCTGGAAAGGTATGGAGTCGGAGTTCAGGTGGTCCGTGTTGGAGAATTCAAGGGAGCTGTTGAACCATTTATTTCAACTCAATTTAGTGAGGAAAATCGTATGCAGATATCTAGGTTACTTGAGTTGCGTTGGAATAATTATCTTAAAACAATCTGTTCTAATCGTGGTCTTGTAAGAGATGATTTAATTATCGATTTGAATAAGACATTTCTTTTTCCACCGGACCTTTGTAAAGCGAATGGTTTAACCGATTTTATTACACCTTATGGAGAAATGTTGGACAAATTGTTAGAGCTTGGAATTGAAGATGAGGATTCTGAAGAATTTGCACATATTGATCTAATTGACTATGTGGAGCGTCCTCAATTACCTGTGCAAAATGAATCAGCTCAAGGTAATGGTAAACCCAAAATAGCCCTTATTTATATTGAAGGCACGATTATGGATGGATGGGGAGATGACGGGCTTTCCGTGGGAGGAGACGAGATCGCTCAACGTATACGTGAGATTTCGCGAGATGATGATTATAAAGCCATAGTTATGAGAGTAAATAGCCCCGGAGGGAGTGTATCTGGTTCGGATACTATTTTAAGTGAACTCTCCCGCGCTAGAGTAGGGGGCTTGCCAATTGTGGTTTCCATGGGATCAGTCGCTGCGTCAGGAGGATATTGGATTTCAATGGACTCGGATAGAGTATTCGCTCATGAGCAGACGATTACTGGTTCCATTGGAGTTTTTGGATTGTTGCCAAATATCAAGAGTTTAGTGGAGAGTTTCAGCTTACACTGGGATGTGGTGAAAACGCATTCTTCGGCAGATTTAATGGGAGTGTCTCGCCCAAAGTCTCCTGACGAGTTATATATTATTCAACAATATGTGGATCGAATTTACGATCGTTTTATCTCTCTTGTAAGTCTGAGTAGAGATTTGAACTCGAGTCATGTAGATAAAATTGCTCAAGGACGAGTCTGGATGGGGGCAGACGCTTATGAACTCGGCCTAGTTGATGAATTGGGTGGATTAAAGGAAGCTCTTGCCCATGGGGCCGTTCTTTCAGGAATTGAAGATTGTGAGATCGTTGAATTTCCAGTTGCAAAAAATCCAATGGATGCGATCGCGGATATTTTTAATATTACCTCATTAAAAATGGGAGAAAAGAACTCAGATTCACCTATAATTGCTGCCTTTAAGAACATGAAGATCTTTATTAGTCAAATTGAGAATTTTAATGACCCCAGGCACTCTTACACTATTCTTCCATGGTATCGTGGAAGGTTTGGCTTTTCACACTAATCCTTGCCTTATTTATTTTATGAAGAAAGAAGTAACTCTAGTTAGAAATTGTATAGCCACGATCATTCCCGCTGGTGATGAAGTAACCCTTGCTGAAGGTGTCACTTATAGCATCGCTCAATCATTAGGGGGATCCGTTACCCTTCGCGATATTAATGGGATGTATCGTGTCGGAGAAGGTGAACTTTCTGCACTTGGCGAAGAAATCTATCAGGAAGTAATGAAGGCTAGTGAAATCGAATCGAGTGAAAAGCCTTTTAGTGAGGATGTTGTATGGGAGGCGTTGCGAGGGTGTTATGATCCTGAGATACCAGTCAATATAGTGGATCTTGGACTTGTTTATGATTTGCAAATAAGTGGTGAGGAGGAAGCAAAGAAAGTGGATGTAAAGATGACTTTGACTGCTCAAGGGTGTGGGATGGGGCCTGTTATTGCGGATGATGCGAAAACGAGGATTGAAGCCCTCTCACAAGTCAATGAAGTATCTGTTAGTATTGTTTGGGATCCGCCTTGGAATCCCAGAATGATGTCGGATGAAGGAAAAAGAGTTCTTGGTTTAGAATAGTTTTCTTGAGAGTATATATAACTCAACCTTACCTTTTAATATCGTAACATAGAATATATTCCTGATCTCGGAGGTATAGTTTACCATCACATATCACTGGGTGAGTCCAAACCCTGCCTTTGGGGTTTCTTTTTTTCGTTTGCGGGTTGATGGTGAATTCTCCATGAGTTTTCCATCCATTTGGACTGGCCTCAATAAGAATTACTTTTCCATCTCCTTCTCCTTGGCAATAAAAGCGTTTATCTGCATAAGCGATTGCTCCTTTCCCGAGAGCCTTCTTCTCGTTCCAAGCAAGTTCGCCAGTCTTGAAGTCTTGGCATGCCCATCCAACGCCATCTGAATATCCGTATAAATGTTCTCCCACCTTAATCACTCCACCATGATGATTTTTCATCACTTTATTTTCATAAACATCAGAAGGATAGTTTTTACCTAAATCAATTAATTTACACCCTACGCCATAGCCGGAAGAAATGTATACATATCCATCAGAAAATATAGGAGTTGGAATCACCGCAACTTTACCAGGCCATGATGACTTCCATAAGATCGACCCGTTTTTAGGATTTATTCCAACGACATTTTTCATGACCAGCTGAACATATTGAGCTTGCCCACGATGCGTTATGGATATGGGGGACGAGTATTGTGCACCATCATTAAAATTAGTTGTCCTCCAAATTGTTTTTCCTGAATTCGCGTCGAGTGCAGCCAGTGTGCCTTCTTTTCCGCCAGGAGTACAAATTATTTTACCATTATCAATTAGGACGGACTCCGTGTAACCCCATCCAGGAACCTTTCCGCCAAGATCTTGAACTAAGCTTTTTTGCCATAATTTTTTACCTGATTTTGTATCAACGCAGACCAAGTTACCTTTTCCACCCAATGCGTATACTTTATTACCTGAGACTGAAGGACTCATCCGAGGACCATCTCCCCAACCATTGGTTAATAAATCACCCACTTTGAGCGACCATAGTTTTTTTCCGGAATTTGCATTGAAGGCCAGCAGATATTCTGACTTTTCGAAAGCTCCCATTGTAAAAAGGATGCCATCTTGTATTGTGAAACCTGAATAACCCAAACCTGCTTGATCTGAAACCCAAAGCTTATTTGGGCCATTACTAGGCCATTCTTGAAGGAGGCCTGTCTCTTCTGTTATCCCGTCACGCTTTTCGCCTCGCCAAGATGGCCAATCATTTGCCAAGAGTGAGAAATATGAGAATAAAAGAATCGATATAGTAAGAATATAGAATTTCATAGTAAACTCTTTTTCCCCAGATTTAAAACTGCAAGAATAAATAATATATTTTTACAATATTCTAAAACAAGAAGGAGCCACTAGTGTGACTCCTTCAATGTAAAACAAATTTAAGAAAGTTTACTTCGCTTTAATTTTCCCAATTTTTTTCCAGCGTCCTGTTTTAGCTGAATCAAGCACTGCCTCACAAATATATTGTGTTTCCAACGCATCGCGGAAATCTGGTCGGTTTGGACGTTTCTTACGAGAACCGAAGCCATCTACGAAATCAGCGAATTGATTAATAAAGCTATGCTCATATCCGATATTAAGTCCCGGGACCCACCATTTATCCATGTACGGATGTTCTCCGCCATTATCACTAACATGAATTGACCGCCAACCACGGGTCTTTGCGTCTTCTTTGTCGTAGTCGTAGTATTCAAGTCTATGTAAGTCGTGTAAATCCCATGCAAGGGAACCATCTGCACCATTTATTTCAAGCGTATATAATGCTTTATGTCCTCGGGCATAACGAGTGGATTCAAAAATTGCGAGGGATCCATTTGCAAAGCGAGCGAGAAAGGCACAGGCGTCGTCAATCGTTACCTTTTGTTTTTTGCCCGTTTTAGTGTGCATACGCTCCTTGACAAATGTTTCGGTCATTGCGCTTACTTCAACAATCGGACCATTAAGCCAAATCGCTGTATCAATACAGTGTGCAAGCAGATCTCCAGTTACGCCACTGCCAGCTACCTTTGCATCTAATCTCCATAAACCTTCCCCACCTTGTGGAAGATCGGTATTGATTGTCCAGTCTTGTAAAAAGTTTGAGCGATAATGGTAGATTTTACCAAGTCGTCCTTCTTCAATCATATTCTTGGCAAGAGATACGGCGGGTATACGACGATAGTTGTACCAAACCATATTTGGTACTTTTGCTTTTTCCACCTCACGAACCATTTCTTCACCTTCCTTACAGTTCAAAGCGAGAGGTTTTTCACAAAGAATCGCTTTGCCGGCTTTAGCCG
>JABGWU010000007.1 GCA_018645475.1 Opitutia bacterium | reverse complement strand
CGCCGCGTGCAACGCGAATATAGAATATTCCAGCTGGCCCGACGGGGTCGGTGACTGAGCCACTTGGATAAGAACCACCCGCGTGTCGATCCTCACACCACTCTCGTATGTTGCCATGCATGTCCTGAAAACCCCATGGGTTGGCAGGATACTTGCCGACCACGGTTGTCTCACCGGGACCACCACGAATATTCGCTTGGTCGTGAGTCAGGCCGACGCCAAACGCATAAGCCGTTGTCGTACCCGCACGGCAGGCGTACTCCCATTGCGCCTCCGTGGGCAGTTGGTAAGCCATTCCGGCAGGAAGACTTCCTGCCCTTCGCTTCACCTCCGTGAGCTTCTTGCAAAAAGTCCTTGCCCTAGTCCAAGACACTTGCTCAACAGGACGGGACGCACCCTTGAAAAAACTCGGATTGAATCCCATGATCTTCTCCCATTGAGCCTGCGTCACCTCGTACTTGCCTAGCCAATAACCCTCTGTCAAAGTCACTTCGTGCCAGCCCAAGGGTGGACCTCCCATCTCGAAAACACCTGCCTTCACCCACAGCATCTCCATGGACAAGTCGGGTATGGTGAATGCCTTCCCGGCTTTCACCGGTGCCGCGACACTTGCCTTTTTTAGTTCTCGCAGGGGGGGTAGGTCCTCGAAGGGATCCTTGCGGCGCCCCTTGGACATATCCGTCTCGAATATGTATGTATTGGGAACGGTTACAATTTTCGTTCTCTCCAATTCGGCAGTGAGAGTCGCTATGTCAATTGACTTGCTAGTGGTATCGGCGACATCTTGGCTTTGGTAGTTTTTCAACTCCATTGCATCGTCCGTCGTTGATATTCCAACCATCCCCAAACCGAGCGGGATATTCCAGCCCAAGTGTTGGTT
This sequence comes from Opitutia bacterium, assembly GCA_018645475.1. Classification (GTDB taxonomy): domain Bacteria; phylum Verrucomicrobiota; class Verrucomicrobiia; order Opitutales; family Seribacteraceae; genus Seribacter. The sequence goes on along the minus strand of JABGWU010000007.1, from coordinate 17,582 downwards.
CATTATGTCGCAGAGGTAAAGAAAGAGGATCAGGAATGAGCAGACCATAGCGACCACGCGGAAGAGAGATCCGGCCAAGTTCCTTTTGGCAGGTATTTCCGATTGCCGTTGCTCCGATTCCGCGTCCTCTACTAATTCCGTACCAAGGGCCGGTGCATCTTCTTCCGGGGCTAGGATTTCCTCTGCGACAGGTTCAGGTTCTGCTTCTGGTTCCGCAGGGAGTTCCGCTACCGGAAACCTGATGTCCGGGATATGTTCCAGCGTCACCCATTTCTCCAAGCCTTGGTAGATGGCCAGGTCGTGGGCAGTAAAATAGCCTTGATCCACGAATTTCTGCAATTGCATCATGGTGTAGGGGCCATAACGCTCTTTTGTCTTTTGAGAAAAGACGTATATTCCATCGAAAGCGGCGGCGACGGGCGCGGTAGAGAGGATTTCCTCTTCGTCCGAGTCTTCCGTTACCAGATAGTCTGCGGATCTCTTCCGATTCCTTTCGGGTTTGGCTTCCTGCACCTCCGTCTTCGGGGCGGATTGCCTTGGCGACGGGATTTGCCTCCGCCGAGATGTGCTACGGTCAACGGATACCCTGACGCGAGCAACCATTCTCCTTTGCACTTGGGTGCGAGATATGCCCTTCCTGGGTCGCCGCAACCATTTCCAAGCTTGGAACATCAATGCGCGGTCCTGCCATTCGCCGTAGCCCTCATTCCATTCGTCCGTCGAATGCCCCTTGAGGATTCCCATCTTGCGGCGAAAATACAGGTTTACCCGCTCGACTTTCCGTCGGGCAACCCACTGGGAAACCCCACTCGCCCATTCCTCCTGCATACCACGGGACACACGGGTCAGGCTCCGCCTTTTTCCCGCTACCCTGCGTCCCGATGGCGATCTACCGTAAGGACGGATTGGTTTTCTTGAAGTACCCAAGCTCCGACCATACTTCCGCCTGAAGTCTTTCCGAGATCTGCCGGCACGCCGTTCGGCCATGTCGCTCCCCCATTCTTTCATCACGAAAGCTGAACAGCATGGAGTAGTTTCCTAATGCCCAAAAACCATACTCCCCGCTTCACCTCGATCAACTCATCAATGGATTTGTAGCCAAACAGAGGTTTGGGGTTTATGTTAGTTATAAGACCGGGGGTATCAATAATGTCGAACCCACGGGCCTCGTAATAGGAGTGAAAGAATTTCCTTCTTCTTTTGCCACCATGATGAACGGTCAGCAACCACATTCGCTTCCCGTTCTTTTGCATCGGCATAATACTCGTTTTCATTTGGTAGCAGTTAATGGGGATAAATAATGATATAGAATGACAATCTTTTTTTTGCCATAAAAAAGCTCCCATCAAACCGGGAGGCTTTATTCAAGGGGAAAAACCGCTATTTTTAAGATGGAGCCGACGACCGGATTCGAACCGGTGACCCCCTCATTACGAATGAGATGCTCTACCAACTGAGCTACGTCGGCAAATACAGCCTGTGTTTAAATGCAGATTTAAGAATTCAGATAAGCTTGGCAATATCGAATTTACCTCGAATTAAGTAAAAGATTAAAGAGAATAGAATGGTTATATCTAGGAAGACAGTTATCATACAAACTACTTTTACTAGCTTTATATAGGAGTCTCCTTAAACATTTAAGAAAAACATGAAAAAAACATTTAATTTAACCCATGAAAAAATAAAATACCCGAGGCTGATAGAATCGGTGAAATCGGAAGTCCGAAAATGTATTAAAAGAAACCGCCGAAGGGAATTACCTAAAGGAGTGGATTTTTGGGATTTTGAATGCAAATTTGGTGTCACCGAAAGCGAAGCAAAAGAGGTACATCTTGCCGAGATAGACAAACATATCAATGAAGCCGAAAAAAAGGAACTCAAGTCATTTTATATTGAAATCCTTCCAACAAATGGACATAGGCAAAAAAAGTTCAGACAAAATAAATAATTTTTATCGTACAATGATTGTAATATTAAGAAATAAATTTTTGTATATTGGAATAAGAATAAAACATTATAAATTTACATAAAAGTTTTAATATAAGTTAAAGTAAGATTTCTGTATATTGATAAGCAATTAGACCATGCTTGACTCGAAGAAATTATATTGATCACATTATTTGAACTTGAGTTTCTCACCCACTTATCCTGAATCCCACACCTACTAATAATGAAACAAATAATTTTTATACTCGCATCAGTATTATTTATTTCCTGCTCATACCAATTAATAGGAGAACCAAGAACATGGACCAGTTCAACAGGAAGTACAGTGAATGCTGAGCTTATAGATTTTAGCAACCGGATTGTTATTCTCAAAAGCTCTTCAGGGGGAAAAATCACACTTAAAATTAATCAACTTACTCCACCTGACCAATCGTTTATCAGGGAATGGGTCGCTCAGAAAAATAAACTTAAATTGTCTTCGAAGTTCTCTCTTTCCAAAAATTCAGACAACCAAAAGAATCCAAAACTATCGAATGGGATGTCAGCATTGATTCCCACAAAATTGCTTAATTCTAAAGGTAAAAAAGTTTCTAGCGAGTTCCTCGCTGGGAAAATTATTGGATTTTACTTTTCAGCTCATTGGTGCCCACCGTGCCGAGCTTTCACTCCTAAGTTAGTTCAATTTCGCGATAATAATAACAATGATTTTGAAGTGGTGTTCGTTAGCTCAGACAAAAGCCCTGAGGCTCAAATGAATTACATGAATGAAATGAAAATGAAATGGTTCACCCTTCCTCACCGCTCGGAGGAGGCAAACAAACTATCTCAAAAATACGGTGTACGCGGAATTCCTGCACTCATCATAGTTTCTCCCGATGGAGAAATAATTTCAAAAAATGGTCGTAGCGAACTAGGATCAAACTCAAAAGATGCAATTAAAAACTGGAAGAAATCGAGTTAAACCGACTACTTCTAAATCCTAGTGCGAAACTTTAGTTATTCGGGACGGATTCAGGAACTAAGTTACGGTGAATCATTGCTTGGAGAAGATATGGATTTTCTTGCCTGTCTTCACTATGGGCAATCCCGCCAATAGGCTCCCATCCTTCCTGAATAGCCTCGTTTACTTTTTCTGAAAGTGTGGAAGTGGCAGACTCCATTGCACCTCCCCCCATTAGTCCCTGAGTCGCATCTTCTATAATTACTTTATATTGCATAATAATATTCCTGGTTACGGTTTAACTTATAAATTTGGTTTAAATAGTGGAGAACCATTGAACTTAACAGGATTTAATTTAGTTCCTTTTCCCATGGGCCTTGCTTTAATTCCCACAAGCAAAAAGTTATTACCATCTGGTTTCAACTCAAAGCGAAGGCGAAATGGTTTTTCCTTTGGTCCGTTAAATGTTATCCAAATCATCGGATCGCCAAAGGTTTTTTCTTCGACCCAGTCCCCGGTAAGGGCAACGGGAGAAAAATAACCCTCTAATAAAACTTTCTTTCCATCTTTAAATTGAAGGGTAACTTCATCCCCCTCAACCAGTGCTGAATAGTTTCCTTGAATTTCTTTTCCACAACACGCTAAAAAGAATAAGAAAAGGAGGCACAACCGTTTGGTTATTTTTTTCATATTTAAAAAGTTAGCATGTATTTAGCACGCAAGGCTATTACAATTTCCAAAAAAATTTGGAATTTTTTTCATTTATTCAACAAATTTATTTAAACTCATGCCTAAATTCCATCAAGACATGAGAACGAATAAGAGCAAAAGTTTTAATATACTCCGCTTAAATATAAGATCTGGCTAATGCCTCTGCGACCTTGATACCGTCCATCGCCGCACTCATAATTCCACCCGCGTAACCCGCACCTTCTCCTGCAGGGTAAAGTCCACGTGTGTTGATCGATTGAAATTCCTCAGGGTGACTCTCTGCACATCGACGAATACGAATCGGGGCACTTGTACGCGTCTCAACCCCAGTGAGGAGAGAATCGGGGCGATCAAAGCCTTTAATTTTTTTCCCAAATTCAGGTAATGCTTCCTGTATCGCTTTAATAACATACTGTGGTATCACCTCCTCTCCTCCGGTCAAATCAGTTAAAAGAACACCCGGTTTGTAAGAGGGTTCAACATCACCCAGTGCCTTACTTGCACGACCGGCCAAAAAATCTCCCACTAGTTGCACGGGTGCAAAATAAGACTCGCCGCCTAATGTAAAAGCACTCGATTCTAAATTTCGCTGAAAAGCAATTCCCGCAAGAGGGTTCTCTGCATCGGCCCCAAAATCACTCGGTTCAACGCCCACAACAATTCCAGCATTAGCATTTCGCTCAAGTCGTGAGTACTGACTCATTCCATTGGTTACAACCCGGCCAGTTTCTGAAGTTGCCGCAACAACCGTACCCCCTGGGTACATACAAAAGCTATACACACTACGCCCATTCTTTGCATGGTGAACAAGTTTATAATCCGCGGCCCCCACTTGCTCCACTATCTTTTGGGGATGGCCTGGGAAACGATTATTGTCACCAAATCGCGCCCGATCAATCACTCCTTGGGGATGTTCGATACGAAAACCAATTGAAAATGCCTTTGGCTCTACAAAAACCCCTCTTGCATGCAACATCTCAAAGGTATCACGAGCACTATGACCAATTGCTAAAATAACTTGTGATGCGTTAATTTCAGTCTTTTCCCCACTATATATATTCAAAGTACTTAAGCCTCGAATTTCTCCTTTTTCCACTAGAATATCCTCTACTCGTGTAGAGAATCGAATCTCTCCGCCCAAACGCTCAATCTCCCCTCGTAAATACTCAACAATTTTAACCAAACGAAAGGTACCCACATGAGGTTTACTGACATACAAAATCTCTTCAGGTGCTCCACCCTTGACCATTTCCTCCATTCCCTTACGACCCAAATGTCTGGGATCTTTCACCTGACTCCACAGTTTTCCATCCGAAAAAGTTCCAGCTCCACCCTCGCCAAATTGCACATTGCTTTCCTCCTTGAATTTTTGATCCCGCCAAAAACCCCATGTATCTTTTGTTCGTTGTCGGACCGCCTGACCTCGTTCAACTACTAATGGACGCAAACCCATTTGAGCCAGTGTCAGTGCTGCAAATAAACCACAGGGGCCAGTGCCGATGACTACAGGACGCTGATACCCACTGCAACCCGTATAAGACAAACCCTCGGTCTCACCGAAAACCTGCCGATAAGTCATATCCGGGGTCAATTGGAGTTTAAATTTATTTACCAAATTATCGATATCCACGCCTTCAGAAAAGGTTAAATCTAAAGTATAGATAAAATGAATATTGGACTTATTACGTGCATCATACCCTCGTCGATAAACATAAAAATTAACCAGTTCCTCATTTCTGATTTCGAGATGTGCTATGATCTTAGCCCGCAATGCACCAGAATTATGATCAAGTGGCAGTTTTACATTACTTAATCGGTAGGTTTGAAGAATTGGTTTTATCATAATTATAAATTTTCTTTGGCACGCCAAATCGATATATTTTTAAACTGTGCCCCAGTTCCTTTAGTAATGAGTGCAATGATGCCCTTAGCATCCTTAAATCGTTCATGGCGGGCTTCAACAATATGATTTCCCAAGGTAACTCGGTAATGACCGCCGAGAATCTCGATTAGAATATGATGCCAAGAGTTTGGATCTATTAAGGCTTTGTGAGTTACAAGCTTTTGAGACTTCGTTGTTTTAGCAATTCCGGACATAGTCTGTATCCATATCGAATCCGGGCTGACGAATGTACGTGCAAGGTGAAGATTAGGTGGTACATTATCACGGCATCCAAAAGAAACTAATTTTGCAGTCCCTAATTTGAACTGAGCCTGAATGATCAAGTCTGTGGCTTCCAATCGAAAAGTGCAGGAAGATGCATGTTTATCATCTGGTAACTCATCACCATGCAATACTCCACTTTCGACGCGCCACGCGCCCTTTCCTACTTTCCAATCATTTATTAACCCTTTATAAATTAAAGGAGTAGGCTGGTTGAAAGGAGTTGATACAATTAGCTCTTCTCTTTTGTAGAGATTTCCGACTGGATCCGAATCATCAACTGTAATTCTTTTACATAAGGAGATTTCAGTTTCATTTTTTTTTATAAAAGGTTTCTTGGCATGGTCTAATTTATTGGTGATCGGCCAATTTTCCAAGTAAACCTGATCCTCCACTACAAGTTGATTTATGTTAAGGATCATTCTCTTTCCCGATGAACTTTTCGAGCTAACGACCCTGTTCCTAAATTCAATTAACTCAGCATTCATCGAACTTCCAGGGAAACTTGTCCATTTTCTAATTTCTGCTCCGGCAAAAGTGGTGATTGAGAAAAGTAAAAATGCGATGACTGATTTCATAAAATTATATAATTAAACTCGATTTATTGATTTGTGCAACGATTTGCTATAACCTGCTTATAACGAGAACATAATAATGTTTTTAGAGCACTAAAAAATTGGGATGCTTTAAATAAAAGAATGTGTTTCGAAAACGATTCAGATTAGACTCCAAGTAAAATTTACACCATCCCAAACAAGAATTAACTTACATTAGCTAAGTCTAGTAGTATCATAGCTAAGCTAAGTAAAATTAACCATATTGAAGTAATTACGAACTAGCTATCTCTTAAAATTTATAAAAAGTTACTCACTTTTACTCTTTTCATTCGACTGAATAAAATTGCTTTGTAATCATAATTTAAAATTACCAAAATTTATAAAATGAACGAAGTAACAATTAAAGGTGAAATCGTATTCGTAGATGAAGTCCGCGAATATGGGTCAAATGGATTTAGAAAGCACCAAGTGGTGGTGGAAACTGGAGACGGAAAATGGGCAAACCCAGTTCCCGTTGAATTTATTAAAGATACAATAGAGCAGAGCAAAGATTTGAAAAAGGGAGAAAAAGTTTCTATCGATGCACGAATCAATGGTCGTGAGTGGCAGGGAAAAGATGGTGTAACAAAATGGTTTACTTCAATTAGTGGCTACAAGATTCAGTCCGAAGGAGATTCTCCTCATCCCTCAAATGAACCTGATTCCTCATCTTTTGATACCCTAGACGAATACGATGATGGAATTGAGGATGATGTCCCCTTCTGATTCCAACTCAACTTTCATCGGTGGATTTGATTTAAATTAAACTACTCCTTTAGCCATTTTAGGAAACGGAACTCGGGTAATTTCCCTTTCCACGGACTGCCCACTTGGCGGGCTTTTAGTTCAGATAATTTAGGTGGCCTTAAGGTTTCGGTGGCCCCCATTCTTAATTGCCTGAACTCACTCCAACTATTTTTGGATTCCAATTTAAAATTCTTGAAATCAGAAACGGTTAATTTAACCCCCTGCCATTCGTTTTCTCCCCGGACTGAGACCTCTGCGACATAACTGTCCAAACCAACGATCATTTTATTGGGAACTTCTGCCTTTACTTCAAAATACAATTTTGCACCCTTTGGACCTGACCAAACAGGATCATATATTTTATGAGTTTTGATGTCCCATTTGTTTTTATTATAGGAAAACCACTCCTTTCTCCAATCACCCTTAAAATCTTCAATCACAAGACTTGGTTTCATCGTAGCTACAACCTTAGCGTTCTTTAACTCTCTTGGTGTGATAACCTGCATAAGCGAAGATAGAGTAAATTTTTCAGTCTTATACACTCCATAATAGTAACCAGCACCCGTAATAGGTTTATCAAGCTTGTAAGTGACATTAGCATAAACCCAAAGCGGTTTATCCAAGGTATAAATTGAGAGTTTCGTTCTCCAAGCATTGTTGTTTCTGGCGACTGGAACATGGTGCCAGAATCGACTCTTGGTATTAGTGGAATCATCTTTTTTACCATCTGCCTGTCCTTGTTGTGTATAAAACACATCAATCGAATCGAACTTGGACTCATCAATTTTCAAAGTAACTAAAGGTTCTTTTCCTTGAGATAAATTTACATTAATTTGTGGAGTTGAAGGTAGCTTAAAAGACCCCTTTAAATATTGATCAAACCATAACTGACTTGCTACTTCGTATTCGGCTGAATCCTGGTGGTTATGATGAGGGGAACAAGCTACGCGCCAATCTTCACTCTTTATTTCACTTATCGATACTTCCAAATCATTAATTCGACCGTGAAAATCATTGGATGGGCTTTGGAAGAAAATCGGACAAGTAATTTTTTTTAGACTGGGTGGATCACTTACTGTGGCAAGATGCAAAGGATTACTGCTGTAACGATCACTAATCCCCCCACAGGATGGTACCGCCGCTTTTACTCGTTCATCTGAACCAGCAGTAAGCACAGTTAATTTCCCACCCATTGAATGTCCGTAGACACCAAGTTTACTACCATCTACCTCTGGTTGGCACTCAAGAAAAGTCAGCCCTCTTCTTGCACCCAAAGCAGCAAGAAACCAGGAATTGTTTCGCGGGGATTCGATTGAATCCAAGGTCCAGTCCGCTACCGGAATGGAGGGAAATGCATCCTTCCCATTCCGACTCGGTGCGTGGTATGCATCCAAGGCTCCCCAATCAGTGGTTATTTTATATCTGGGATCTTTTATTTTTCCTTCCCAAAAAAGTTTTACCTCATGAGGGCTAACTCGATACCCCGGTGCTGAAATCCGCCCAGCCCATGATATAGAAATCGATGCATAACCCCGCTTTGCATTAGTTAAGGGAGCTTTATAATCAGCATATTGTCCTCCCCCATGAATCTGTAGTAACCCAGGTAGCTTTTTCCCTCCTTTGGGATATCCGTATACCCCAGCCATCATCGCCTTCTCTCCCTTAAAAACGCCAATTCGGTAACGCAATACTTTTAATATAACATTATCCTCCTCCCATTCTTTTAGGACTTCCACATCCATGGGTTCTTTCCTTGGATCAAAACCGACCCAGGCATCATTCCAAGTCTGCGGAGTTACACCTGCCTTTAACATAGGTAAAGTCTCCGTTAAAGAATTTTGGTCTTCTCCCGCGGATAGCGTAGTGCTAATGAACGAGAACAGCAGTGATAATATACAAATTTTTCTTAGATTCATTTAGTTCTATTTTCTAGTATTTACATTTATTTGCAATCTTTAGAGGATATCTTAAATCTAAATATCTAGGTATTTAATAAACTTATACTACTACAATCTATAAACATTTCCTTGCACCATTAGGCTGGATAATCAATGGTGTAATATTAATGGCAGATAAAATAGAAATTTATCCAGAAACTTTAGATGATGGTGGAATCATATTTGAAATCAAAGTAAAGGATCGATCTCTGCTTGGCAAAAAAGCAACTTTTTCAATTAAACGAGAGGTCTCTGTAAAAGATTCTCGCCCTGTTCACGATAGTAAAGATCTTCGTAAGATTACCTTTACCGTTTCTGCGTCCCAAAATTTTCGTGTATCTGCAGCCGTTATGAAAAGGGCTTCGGGTTCTTTTCCCTACTCCGGATCAAAGATTTCAATACAAACCTTTGCCGAAGTTAAAGTCACCACAGCTATTTTCTTTAATTCAACTACCAGATTTAGCCTCTCCAATTATATCCCAAGTGACTTACCCAAACGAGCCAGAGTAAAAAATAACGCGAAACAACTCATAGATCCTAAAGACTCATTTAACTTTTTTAAAAATCTCACTTCAATACCTGCAGAAAATCAAATTGCAACTATTCTACTTCTTATAATTGGAGGAGCCCTGATCGTATTTAACTTAATTATCGGTTATCACGATCAAATGGCACCTGAGCATATGACCTGGTTTTATAGTCATTATGACTCCGACGGGGATAACTCTTCTCCCATAGGCAAAGCATTAACGGGTTGCGGGGCAATTGCTACCTTCATTTGGTGGGCGATGAGAAAACAACTTCAAAAATATATGGCTTTTCATTTTAGATCTAGAATCAGAAAAGTTAATCGTGAATCTATGGTGAATATTGGTAAACTCGTCACCGGGTGCAGTCGTGTTGATTTAATTGATCCAGTGCTTCGAGTGGTTGCCTGCAATATGGAAAAAGGAAAGTATATAAGGGGTCATGGTAGTAACCGAAGAACCGTAAGCTTTAGCCATCCGAACCGAGCAGTCCTTCTTTATTCACGGAGGATCCCAATCATTCCCAAAGGTGCTCCAATTCATAACTACTTCGACGAGGAATTCTCTTTCAAACCCATGTTTCAGGCCCTCTATCCCAGGCAAATGGTCAGTGAATCGCACGGGCTTGATTTAGTTTGGGAAGTTCAACTAATCGTCAATGATCTGGTTGATCAAGAACTAATCGGTAACCGGGGTGGATTTATTCAAAAAGAGTTTTATTCCGCATGAAAAAAAGAATTATCACTCCTCCTCCCTTTAATGACTTTCTAGGTCTGGAAAAAATAAATTTTGGAAATGCACGCCTACTCATTTTTCATGGAATTAGCGGCTCTGGAAAAAGCTCTAATTTAAATTATTTCGCCTATCATCATTCTTCTACTACCAGAGATTCCGTAAAGTGGATATGGACACAACATAAAAGATTTGATGTGAGCTCTATCAAAGGCCACGATCTAGTTATCGTGGATGAAATTATTTCGCCCATACAATTACCAGCCATATTCAAACTTCTTCGCGCTAACAAAAGAGTGGCAATTGCATCACACCTAAATCCAGTTTGGTTCAAGATTTTTTGTCATTCAACCCCCAGTCTTTTCTTCCGTACAGATGCATCATCCAAAAAGATTCGCGATTATCTTGATGATAAATGCATTCCATATTCTCCAGAATCTATTATCTCCTTTTGCAAAACCTACGGATCAAATTATGTCGACCTCCAATGCATTTTGGAAAGCTACCCGGGTAAAAATTTTGATGACGCTTTAAAATGGAATCAAAAATTCAATCAAATCACTAGCTTCGTACCAAAAAATTGGATACCATCAATACCTAAGCTAAAGTTCGATTAATTAAGATCACAGAAGATCTTTCCGACCACTAAAGAGAATAGGCTGGAAGAACTCATTTTTTGAATACCTGCTCTTGCACCTCCTGTAACGGAATGTTTGGATACATCATTCAACATGGAAGAACCCAAAAAAGAATTTTTACTCGATTCAGCAAAAACCAAAGGCAAAGCATTACGCCCCCTAGCCGAACGTATGCGACCTCGTTCAATTAGTGAAGTCTTTGGACAAGACCATATACTGGGCAAAGGCTGCCTGCTACCTAACCTGATTCGTGAGAATCGGGTAAGTAACTTAATTTTGGCTGGGCCGCCCGGTTCAGGAAAAACCACCCTTGCCTCAGTAATTGCGGCCGAAGGGAAGTGTAAACTGCTAAAAGTGAACGCCGTCACTTCAAATACAGCGGAATTACGCGACACCCTTAAACTTGTCCGTTATTATGGATCTGCCAACTGCTTCCTATTCGTGGACGAACTTCATCGTTTTAACAAAGCACAACAGGATTTATTGCTCCCAGATGTCGAATCTGGAGATGTCCGTCTGATCGGTGCAACCACACATAATCCAAGATACTATATTATCGATCCCTTACTCAGTCGTTGCCAACTACTATCCCTCGAACCCCTCCCAGCTCCAGTTATCGAAACTGCTCTTAAATCTGCACTACAGGATGATGAGCGTGGTCTGGGCTCTCGTGGCTGCCATGCAGGAAATGAAATTTTCAAACACATTGCACTACTCGCCGAAGGCGATCTGCGCAAAGGGTACAATTTTATAGAAACCATAGTCGAAGCCCTTCCCGAAAAAAGTGAAATCAAAGAAGAGCAAGTGGCCGGATTTTGCAGTGAACGAAGCATTCGCTACGACCGTGATGAAGACGAACATTACAATACCGCTTCCGCATTCATCAAAAGCATGCGCGGTAACGATCCTGACGCCGCAATCTACTGGCTCGCCAAAATGCTTGCCGGTGGAGAAGATCCCCGCTTTATCGCCCGCCGACTTGTTATCTTTGCTTCAGAAGACATTGGCCTAGCCGACTCCCGGGCTCTACTCATGGCCGACGCAGCCTTTCGTGCCTGTGAAACGATTGGTCTACCCGAATGCGAACTCAACCTTGCTCATGTCACCCTATTCCTTGCCACCTGCCCCAAAAGTAATAGTGCCACCATCGCTATTGGAAAAGCAAAGCAGGCAATTAAAGACAGCCCCGTACAATCCGTTCCCTCATCCATACAGGACCGTCATGGAAGAAATACAAAACTCCGAGACACTGAGGATGAAGGCTATCTATATAGTCACGATTACCCAGAAAATATTTCCGGACAACACTATCTTGAAAAACCCCTAGATCTATACCAATCGAAAAACTCAGGAGCTGAATCTACAATTGCAGAAAGATTAGCCAAATGGAAAAAAATGAGAATAAAAATCGCGAAAAAACCCTGAATTAATTCCCGCCATAGGTTGGAAATTATAACAACGGACCTCTTCATCAAAAGAAAAACAATGGGAAAATTATTAAATGCGGAACCAGAAAGAAGTAAATTTTCTTCTATCTCAAAATACATGTTTTGGTTAATGCTTCGAAACTTCGCAACCAAGCAATGGGTATTTTCAAAACCGGGTTACGAAACGGGCACTCGAATGTTTACCTTGCCGGGATGTATTATTGCATCCCCTTCCCGCCCGCACGATGACGAAACCACCGAAGACTATGTTCATTTTTGGGTGCGGGATGGTGCCCTGACCGTAAATGAATGCATTTACCATGATCTGCCAACCAAAGAAATGCTCGATGATTATGTAAGCTTTAGTTACAAGGTACAGGAAACTGCGATTCGAGCTGGAAGGGGTGCCCATGCCTGTTTCAATATTGACGGAACCGAACGATCTTGGGGCGAACAAGGAGATGGTCCCGGTTTACGTATTTTATCCATTTTAGAAATTTGGGATCAATTGAGCGAAGATGCAAAATCTACCGCTCGGAAGATTCTAGTAAGAGACCGTAAATATATCATCGATAACTATGATGGTGACACAGACAATGCGTGGGAAGAAATCACTGGTAAAAGTTTTTTTTCACGGACTGCCCAAAGACAGGCAATTGATAAACTGGAAAAAACCTCATCCCAAACGGGTATTGATCCAGAGAAAAAGGTTCCTAAGATTATTAAAGCTTTAACCAAATTATTGGAGGAACATTGGTCTAGTGATCTTGGACATTACCGGTCAATTTTGAATGGAAAAGCCAAAAATGGCTTATTGCGCGGACATGAACTCAATATCGATATTGTTTTTGCATGCACATATAATGGATTGACCTGCTTTGATCAACGCATGCTTGCCACCGTGGCGAAACTGAGAGACACATTTGAAAAACTCTACCCGATAAACGAGAAAGATCGGGCACTAGATATTGGACCATTAATTGGAAGGTATCCTAGCGATAAGTATGATGGAACTGTAAATCAGGGAGGAGATATGGGCCACCCATGGCCTCTCTGTACTGCAAACTTGGCAAGATTCTACTATGAATGTATAATTGAAATTGCCAATATTCCGCACATAACCATTTCCGAAAAAATGGAACCTTTTTTTAAACAGATTGGTTTCAATCACAGTGGAATGATTAATAAATTATCCTCTAAATACAAGGACTTGCAAAATTGCCTATTAATTGCAGGTGATAAGTTGATGCGTGCAATCGTATACCATTCCGATCACTTAGAATTAAGTGAGCAATTTGACCGTACTCATGGAACCTGCATGAGTGTAAGAAGTCTAACCTGGTCTTATTCCTCTTTTATTGCCTCTTCACGAATTCGAGAAGAAGCAATATCTCAGCTCTAAATAGTTTTTTAATGCCGATTAATCGTAAGTTCAGGTATCTGTACTAAACAGTTTCAATTTTTTGTCGTTTTAACCCGTATCTTATTTCTGCCAACCGTTTTGTAACTTAAATTTTTGATCGCCGCTTTTGCTTCGTTTGCATTGGGCATTTCAATAAATCCAAACCCTTTCGAAGAACCACTTTTGGGGTCCATTACCAAAGTGCAATATTCAATTTCTCCAAATTCCTTAAATATAGTTATTAGCTCTTCCTCTGTTGTTAATCGATCTAAGTTGCGTACAAGTAATTTCATTTAATTATTATTTCTTAAACAGATGGATAAAGCCCCCGTTTGAAACTGATACCCTAATTAGTTTGCGTCCTAGTTAAAGCATTAAAGAAATTAAGTTCACATTAACCTCTTTCCGGGTTTGAAAATTTTTCGACTACATAACCAATTTAGATTTTCAGCTAAATTAAATTTAATCAGTGGATTGAAACTGGGTGCTATATAAGACAAGTAAGAATAATAAATTACAAAGAGTTCACTTCCATTCATTGATTTATTGATGATTATTAACATTGAATAAAAAGGAGATCAGATCAGCATTTTCTCAATCTCATCAAGCTTTATTGAAAAACTCTTACATTATTACCTTATATCACATCATCAGATGTAATTACTAAAAAAAGTAATGTACTAATAAATTTCAGTTTTACTCTTTCCTAAAAGTTCAATCCCCCATCCATCATTTATTGACCTTTTCGACTAACCCTTCTCTATAATCAATCTTATGATAAAATCTTCTTTTTTCTACCTTGCGCTTCTACACATCTTTTCTTCGATTTCATTTACTGCCGAGAAAAATATCATTTTCTTCATCACCGATGACCAGTCCCCAACCTTGGGTTGCTATGGTGATCCGATAGCCAAGACACCGGCAATTGACTCCATCGCAAAGGATGGAACGCTTTTCCTCAATGCTTTCGCAACCACCGCGAGCTGCTCTGCCAGTCGGTCGGTAGTAATGAGCGGACTCCATAACCATGCTAATGGTCAATACGGACACCAGCACGCCTTTCACAAATTTTCAAGCTATTACAATGTGGTTAGCCTTTCTCTTCCCCGGGCCATGACAAACGCGGGCTACAGAACTGGTCATATTGGCAAATACCATGTCGCCCCCGAGGAGGTCTTTAACTACGAAACCTACCTTAGGGCAAGCGGTCGAAATGCCGTTCAAATGGCCGAGCGTTCCAAAGACTTCATTACCGAGAAAAGTGACAAACCGTTCTTTCTCTACTTTGCTACTTCGGATCCTCATCGCGGAGGTGGAAAAGACAAAAACTCCAAATACAAACTAAAGCCCGACCTATTTGGAAACAAACCAGACGGAAAGTCTCACGACGGAGTTGATGAGGTCTTTTATAATCCAAAAGATGTACCCATACCCCA
Organism: Opitutia bacterium; assembly: GCA_018645475.1. Lineage (GTDB taxonomy): Bacteria > Verrucomicrobiota > Verrucomicrobiia > Opitutales > Seribacteraceae > Seribacter. The sequence continues at coordinate 2,378 of JABGWU010000007.1, read as the reverse complement.
TTTTCTAAGTGATACTCCGGAAACCCGTGAAGAGCTTGCTCATTACTACCAAAGCGTTTCTCGGATCGATCGTGGAGTTGCCCGACTTGTGCAAATTCTGAAGGACGCTAAACTTTATGAAAAAACCATGATTGTATTTACTTCCGATCACGGAATGGCTTTCGCCGGAGGGAAAACCACTGTATATGAAGGCGGGCTAAAAGTTCCCTTCGTCGTTCGAAACCCCTATGAAAAAAAACGAGGAGTCAAACAAACAGGCTTAATCAGTCATATTGATATCACCCCAAGTTTGCTTGACTTCGCAGGTGCTTTGGATCACGAGAAAAATCGTCCAAAAAATTGGAATGCTCCTGAAAAATATTGGAAAGATAAGCCCTATGCCGCTAAGGAAAATCGTGGTTCATCCGGAAAATTATCCGCCTATCATGGTAAATCATGGCTCGCCATTCTTGGGAATCCTGAAAAAAAGCACTGGGAGGAAATCTTTGCATCTCACACCTTTCACGAAATTCAAATGTACTATCCGATGCGGGTCATTCGTGATGATCAGTACAAATTGATATGGAATATTGCTCACCCGCTCCCCTATCCTTTCGCATCCGACCTCTGGGCAGCAAGCAGTTTCCAGGCTCAGTATCAAAAATCAATGAGTGCTCCCTACGGACAAAAAACGGTTCGTGATTATATTCACCGACCTGAATTTGAATTCTTCAAAATTGACCAAGATCCGAATGAATCTAAAAATCTTGCCAACAGTTCGAAGCACGCCGCCAAACTCAAAATCTACAAGGAAAAACTAAAATCTGCTCAGTCCAAATTTCACGATCCATGGATCATGAAATGGAAGTATGAGTAAAGATTTTTACTTTACCATTTTCCATACATTGGATTGGGAAGTAAAAAGAATTCCCTCCCAATTCCATCGGATAAATTGCCGGGAAAGTCCCCCATCTGGTCACCCACATAACCAATCACATCTAAATCACCCACTTGGTTCATCCTTCCCGTTCCGTCTAAAACTTCTTTTCTCCTTTTCTCTTTGGTATCCAATTTATTCTGCCTGAGCAAAAATAAATCCTGCGAATGCAACACTCCCAGGGTCCGCAGATTCCCACGGGTCGGTTCCAGATTTTCATTCATCCGATTGCTTAGGAAGACCACCCGGATTCCCATTTTTCGAACAGCATCCAAAAAACCTTTCGCTCCTGGAACCAAGCCCGCTTCTTTTCTTTTAACCCATAGTGACCATGAATCCTGAGTAAATCCAAGCCCAGCTTTCCACCTCTCGACTTGATAAAGACTATTATCTAAAATCGTTTCATCCAAATCAACCACCACCGCGAATCGATTATTCTTTTCTTTTGATTTAGCTGCTTTAAGCAAGCCAACCTTTTCCCGAATACTCTCAATACCCTTTTTAAAAATGTGAGTACATAAATGTGAGTACTCCTTTGATTGCCTGACCCATCGAAGCTCATTGGGTAACTTTTGTTCACCAGCACCCAAGGTTACAGCAAAAATTGCCAGGGTAGTACAAAGAAGAACCGTCCAATTATATTTCCAACCCATTACTTGTATCCTATTTATAATTCAGAATTGCAGTTACCGGATAATGATCAGAGGGGTATCTTCCCTTGTCATTCGTTCGATCAATCTCTGCGGAAAGGATTCGGAAATTCGGACTGCATAATACCCAGTCGATCCGGTTTCCGATCCGACGGCCCTTCCACGCTGTAAATGTACTTTCCTCCTCTGTTCGCTTCGGGTAAACCTTACGAAAGGTATCGAGCACATTACTTCCCACCAAAGATTGATAGGGTTTGCTTCCCTCTCCCGAGTTGAAATCACCGGTAATCACAATGTGGGTGTTCTTTTTTAATTTCGTCACTCGCTTTCGGATTATTTTAGCTGCCTCTTCCCGTGCCACTTTACCCCGGTGATCAAAATGAGTGTTGATCAAAACCAGTTTTTTTCCATCTGCCTGCTTATCCTGAAGACGAACCATATTGGCAATACGTGGCAAGGATGAATCCCAACTCTTACTACCTGGTTCATTCTCGGTTTCCGAAAGCCAGAAAGTTGACTTTTCAAACAATTCAAACCGGTCCTTTCGAAACATTACCGAACAGGCTTCGCCATCCTTCGGATCCACCAACCGACTTCTCCCGTAATAAATATATTCGGGGAAATTTTCTCGCAAATATTCCTCCTGCATCGGAAAAACTTCCTGTAAGCCGAGCAAATCCGGATTATACTTGCGAATTGTTTCCACCACCAAGTCCTTACGCAAATCCCATCGGTTCTTCCCGTCATTAGCCACACCCAACCTGATATTAAAACTCATTACACGAAGTTCGCTCTTTTTACTATCTTTTGCT
>JABGWU010000065.1 GCA_018645475.1 Opitutia bacterium | reverse complement strand
TGAAGTGGATGCCAAAATGCCTTATCCTAAAACCGCAACTTCCAAACCTGCCAAGGGATCGCGGGTTATCAATACCAAGCCTGGCAATAACCCCAAATCAGGATCGAATTTAGCTTCCGCTGTTGAGACATTTGCCCCTGGTTGGAAGGTTCGGGATTGGGGCGGTCCGGCAATGAAGCCCGGATTACGAACCCAATGGGATGGACGGAAGAAAGTGCTCCTTACCCATCCGCTCAGCAAAACCGCCCCCTGCGTACTGTTCCGTAAGATCGAGGTGCCTCGTGGTAAGACTATTCTTGAGCTGGAAGTCACCAATCACCCAAAGGGAAACTGGAGATTGGGAGTTCTAGTCAACGGGAAGGAAGCCCTCAGTAAAGACATTAATGAAACAAAGTGGAGTAAGTTCCAAATCGACCTGAGCAAAAATGCGGGAAAGACAGTCAGCGTGGAACTTTTGAACCAAGCTACGGGCTGGTCTCATGAAGCAGCCTATTGGAGCCGTATTAAGCTTGTTCACTGAAAATAAAACACAGAAGATAAAACCATGAAAATAAGAATTTCACTAGTTCTCTCATCATTATTTCTTGCATCTTCCCATTTTCTTTTTTCCAAGGATTCGAATTGGCCTAGTCAGGAAATCTATTCTGGATCGCATGTTAATTCTGCCACCGCTCATGATTATACTGGGGATGGTAAGCAGGAGATCTTGTTCTCCGCTGAGGGAAAGTTCTTCATGTATTTTGCTCCGAAATATGACAAGCCCTTTATATTTGCGAAAGCCGAGCCTCGGTATGCCAAGATGAAACCGCGCTGTATTCATTGCGTGCTCCATGATGTGGATGGGGATGGGGATCTCGATTTTGTGGGTTCCTATGTACGCGAAGTGTTCTGGCTTGAATGCCCCGATCAGAATCCAACCAGCACCACATGGGAAATGCATCTGATTACTGATGAGATCTTTGGGGTTCATTGTATACGCTCTTTTGATATAGATCAGGATGGTAAGAATGATTTGATTACCAATGATTTTAGCGATGACAAGGGGCCGTATTCCCGATCGGTTTGCTGGCTTAAACCCAAGGTGTCAAAAAAGAAACCCATTGATTGGACGATCATTCCCCTTGCAAAAGGGACGGCACAGGGAGGCAGTCACTACTTCGACTTTGGAGATATTAATGGAGACGGCCTCATCGACTTTGCCATGGGTGCGAAGGGCAAACCTTTTGAAAATGGAAACTACTTTGCTATTTATTATTCGCAGAAGGATATCACCAAGCCCTGGAGAAAAGAATTACTCCCAGGTGCCGGCGAACAATTTGGAGCCACCCATGCCGCTCCTGCGGATGTGAACAGAGATGGTAGGATTGATATTCTCGCAACGCGAGGCCATGGGGTGGGGGTCCTCTGGTTTGAGGCTCCCGATTGGAAACAGCATATGATTGATGACACCATTGATTCGACACATTCCACTGATTTCGGAGATATCGATGGGGATGGGGATATTGATATGAGCACCGTCGGCTATGAATCCAAGTTGGCAGTTTGGTACGAGAACGATGGCAAGGGCAACTTCACTCGCCACATTCTCAGTCGCGATCAAATGGCCTATGATACGATGATCACCGATTTGGATGGTGACGGGCGCAAGGACATCCTAGTCGCTGGTCAACGCAGTCAGAATGTGGTTTGGTTCAGGAATCCAGGAATGTAAGTTTACTAGCTAAGAGGAGCCATTTAAAAGGATGGTTTGGTTCTCACAAAAGGGCAGTGGGCGGAAATGCTGAATTCGATTTAACTTCCATTTTTATCATTCTTGTGAAAATTATATTTTACTATGAGGAATCGAACTAACAGACAGCACAATGAACCTATCCTACTTTTAGATGGCAAAGTAGAGAAATTAGAACGGCAGGACATCCGAGCTTCCAGTGAAGAATCCAGAAATGAAGATTGGTTACAGAAACTTATCTTTGAGAATCCAAATTTACTACCTCTTGAGGAGATTGAACCTGCTTTCCTCGATCCTATTCCCTTGTGTCGAGAGTTGAGCACTGGAGTCGGTCCCTTGGATATACTTTTCGTGAACGAGAGAGGAATGCTTACTTTAGTTGAATGTAAGTTATTGAAAAACCCCGAAGGAAGAAGAGAAGTAGTTGGCCAAATTCTTGATTATGCTCAAGAAATCAGCCGATGGGATTTTGATGACCTTAATTCAGCTGTTGCAAAACAAGGAGCTGGTATTATCGAGCAGGTCAAAAATCATTTACCTAAAGATGAATTTGATGAAGGAAATTTCATTGATTGGGTTACACTGAATCTAAAAAGAGGTAGGTTTTTGCTGCTCATCGTAGGAGATGGCATAAGAGAAAGTGTTGAAGATATAAGTGAATATTTACAGGAACACGCATCTCTAAACTTTTCTTTTGCCTTGATTGAGCAAGCAATGCACAGGCTACCTGATCATATGGGTGGAGGCTTACTTGTTCAGCCACGGACAATTTGCAGGACCGTTGAAATCGAAAGAGCAATTGTTAGGATAGAAGGTCAAGGTGAGCGCGTGGAGGTTCTCAGTTCTAGTCCCTCGAAAATTAGAGGCTCGAGTTCAATTAGTGAAAATAAAAGCACCATCAGCGAGCAGGACTTTTTTGAACGACTGGAGAAAGCCACAACCCCCGAAATTCAGGTGGAAACCAGAGATCTCTTACAAGAATTAAAAAGCCTTGGATTGAAGATTGAACCAAGCAAGCAAGGAATGATGATGAAAACGATTGAAAAAGATTTTGTACAAACCGAGAATGGAAGTCCAACCCCCTTTAATTTTATACAATTTTTGCATAATGGAAAGGTCGATTTTAAGGGATATACTGGAGAGCTTGGGGCTGAGTATAAAAATGAATTAGCTTCCTTTAACGAAAGCTGGAAATATTTCGGCGAACGCCCGAATGACTTTACCAGATATGTTCGATTAGAATCAGGAGAATTAATTGAAATTTCTGATTTTCTGAGAGTAAAGAAACAATGGCTAGATTTAGTGGAAAGTTCACTCAAAAACTGGAGAAATAATCAGGGGTAATCCTTTGAGATTTGCAGCAAAGCTTACTCGTATTCTTTCGTTATTTCCTTATTCGGAAAGCGAATGTGAACCAAGGAATTCCAATCAACGCTGACTTTTTTATGTAAATTGCCCTTTTTAACTCCAGGCTTGGGTTATGTAGTCTTGGGTTTGGCTGGCACTTAGTTGGGTAGTGCTTGGGCCTGTCCTTACATAGAAGGTCTCGGTTTCTGAGCCCTTTTCTTTGTAGAATATGGGTTTGCTGGCTTTGCGGCACTTTACGACCATTATTCTTTTGTCTTCGCAATCTTCAAAGCGAATGTCCGTACAGGTCATTGCAAGCGGCCCCATGCGGGCATTTACCAAACTTACAAGGTGAAGGCTCATTTTGTCCTCACTATCAAATTTGTCATGCTCTAGCCCAACGGGGTTTGCTTCGTCATCGAGACCGACAACCAGAGAACCACCATGAGTATTGAGAAACGCAGCGATGGTTTTTAAACAGGCAAGTTCAACCCGGTCATCCGGCTTTCCCGAATGCAAAGAGACACGCAGGGTGGATTTAAATTCTACTTCGCTGGATTCCCCCTTTACCCAGGTATTTCCATCATCTGCCTGTTCGTTTTGCTTACTAGGTTCAGGAATTTCAGCATCTTCGGGCGCTTCATCTGTACTAGGGGCCGCAGTCGTATCCGCTAGGAGTTCGGCAAATTCAACTTCCTCTGCCGTCTTAACAGGAGTTTCTTCCTGGGTTTTTAGGTTAGTGTAGGCGAAGTTCACTGCCGGGAAGGTTTCGTCCAACCGGGCAATATGGTCTTTCACACGCTTTCTTCCTTCCAAAGAAAATTCAAGCAATTCGGCTACATGTTTCTCTTCACACTCTCCATTGGGAAAGAGGATTTTCATCATTCCCGAGAAGGTCTTGTGTACACCATCTTTGTCCCGTACCGAAATATCAGAGCTCAGGCTAAAGTGCTTGGTGTATAACTGAGAGTAATCGATATTCCTTAGGTTTTTCATTGCCTCTGCGAGGTAGTCTACAATGAATCCAAACCCGTCGGTAAACAGTTCCGATCGAATGATACTTGTCTCCCAACCAGGGCTGTACATGTGCAAGCGGTCGAGAAAAGCGGAGTCGATGTATTTATCAGGTAAGTCATCAAAAAAGTTGGAATGCTTGAGCATGTGCTCGACCGATTTACTGGTGTTTCCAAGAAATGACATCGATGCTTCTGCACCAATGACTTCAACCCCGCGTGAAAAGGATTTGTTGGCCATGTAGTTCTTCATGATGTCTACAAGGTTCTTGTCCACTCGCTTGTCCTTACCCGCAAATTCATCGAAAGCCACGCTGTCCCAAAATCCTACCAAGCCCGGTTTACCAGTGGCATTATTAACGAATAATTTTGCCATGCTTATTTCCCCACCAGATACAATCATACCGTGCGGAGAAAATTCGGAGAAGATGTGAGATTTACCCGTTCCCTTTGGTCCAAGCTCGATATAATTGAAGTTGCGTTCGCAAAAAGGAATCAATCTGGCTAGTTGTAAAAACTTCTGCCTTCTGCTGAGCATTTTTGAGTTAAACCCTATGCTCTGTACCAAAACATCAATCCATTCGTTCAGGCTAAATTCATTTCGGGCGCTGCAATATTCTTCGAAATCGAAATTGGATACCTGAATGGGTTTCAACTTATCGATCACCCAAGGTTCATCATTGGTTTCATCGCTGTGTTCATAGAGCACATCCACAATGCACCACACGCCGCCAACCAGTAGCTTGGGGTGTTTCTTTACATAATTAGAATCAGTCTCCACGCTCTTGAGGCCGAGGTTGGAGAACTTTGCCTCATACACATCCGACTTGTCGTTCAGTTCCACTGTAATTTTATCGATTACCTTG
>JABGWU010000064.1 GCA_018645475.1 Opitutia bacterium | reverse complement strand
TTCCCCTTCTTTAATTTTCTCAAATCATGACTTGGAATATATTTTCCATCATAAAATTCAGGGAAAACGAGTTTATCCTTTATAATCTCCGAAATGCTTGACGACTTTGGAAGTACAGAATAACCAATACATGCCGGACATAAATTTATCAATTGCAAAATAATATTCTCCAACCGCCATTTCATTGCGGCTTCATCGACGACAGAACTGTACTTCCCATCTATCTCTGTATCATCATTTCTGTTAACTAATAACAAAACAAATGAGTTTTTTCCGTTCTTATTGGAAAAAATCTCAGCGCCTAGCAAAAAAGAGGCAAAGTCGAATGTAATTGGATTTGTATTCAGATCGTATACTGCAGTTATATGATCTTCATCATTATTTTTATTTTTGTTAAATAAAATCCCAAGTCTTTGTTGGGCGGTTTTGAGCATGAGCATCAGCCGCTTCATGAACAAAAAGGTTGGATGCCTAAATTCATTTCCTATTCTTGACAAAGACCAGACAGGTCCTTTTTCCAGGAGTTTTCGAAAAATTCCAATGAACCTTTGAAAATTCATTTACACTTCCTTATTGTTTTTTTCCTTTAATCGAGCAACTAGCAACATTGGTGTTCTTATTTTATATCTCTTCAAATATCCATGCTGCATCAAAAATTTATTGGGACTTATCAAAAAAATGGTAATGAATCAGTTTTAATATTGACTAGAGTCTTACTTGAGCACCTCTGTGGGGGGAACAATCATATTTTCCAAAAATTCTTCTCTGCTAAGGAAGGGGTAAAGATCTTCAATCGGCTTGGAAATTATGGTTCCATCCGGTTTTTTCAAAGAGGATACCCTGGGAATCAAAGGTTGATTTTCTCCCATGATAATTTCACATACTATGGGACCCGGGGTTTGTAGGATTGAATCAATTTTATCAGTCAATTCTTCTGAGCTTGCAATTTTAGCGGTTGGGAGACCATATGCAGTGGCAATTTTAATGATATCAGGACAGGTTACTCCAGAACTCGCCTCGGCTCCCACAAACCTGCCAAAATGATTCTGTTGAGTGGCTTTGATTGTCAGATAACCTTTATTGTTTAAAACAAACAGTTTGATCGGCAAATTGTAATGGACAATGGTTTGCAGTTCTTGAATATTCATTTGCAGTCCTCCATCGCCACTAATGCAGATGGTATCTTTCCGATTATTACCAAAGCAGGCACCAATGGCCCCAGGTAATCCAAAACCCATCGACGCGTGTCCGCTGGAGGTTGAGAGCCTTTGCCCAAGCTTTGTTTTAAAAGTTTGCATGGTACAGGTAAAGCTGGTGCCCATGTCGGTCACAACAACAGCTTTTTCGTCAAGTTTTTCAGATAAAACCTGAACAAAATAAAATGAGTTCACATCATCCTTGCACTCTTTATATTCTGGGAGAACAACTGGATACTTCAGCTTCCAATCCTGACATCTTTTTCGCCAACTTCCGATTTCAAAAGGCTTTTCGTTCTTGAGCTGATTGATTAATTCGACCATAAACTCCCTTGCATCCGCCTGAATAGGAATATCGGGTTTCAGAGAGGGCTTTTTCAGTTCAGCGAGGTCGATATCTACAATTATTTTCTTTGCCTCCCTGGCAAAAAGAGGGAAATTGTATCCAACCTGTGGGACCGACAATCTAGACCCAATACTCAAAACCAGATCAGAGTTTTGCACAGTAAAGTTTCCGGCACGGTCACCAAATATCCCACTTCTCCCAATGGAAAGTTCATGCGAACTGGGAATCATGTCACTGGTCAACCAAGAAGTAATAACAGGTATCCCCATTTTTTCAACTAACTCTAAAAACTCCTTCTCCCCCTTCGCCAACCTGATTCCATAGCCACTTATCAATACAGGCCTTTCCGATTTCCTCAGCAATTCGATACAATCGCTGACATTTTGTTTTAACAAATCGTTTCCAGGCAACTCCCGATCCTCAGGTTTAAAAGACAAGCACTCATCCGGAGTAATAAGTTTACCTTGTATATCAAGAGGGATATCCAACCAGACTGGCCCTGGTCTACCTGTAGTAGCGAGATGAATAGCTTTCTGCAAATGATACTTTACTTCGTTTATGTCTTTGATAGTTACAGCATATTTTGTAACGCTCTTGACCATACTAACTATATCTGATTCTTGAATTCCAAATTGTCTAAGTCCTGTACCTTCAATAAGAGTATTCGATGTTACTTGACCTGAAAGAAAAATGACCGGTAGCGAATCAATCCATGCCCCGCAAACACCTGTCATAGCATTCGTCCCTCCTGGTCCCGAAGTAACCAATACAGCTCCCGGTTTTCCCGTTATGCGCGTATTTCCTTCGGCGGCCATAGCTGCTGCCTGCTCATGATGCGTGCTGACATGGTTTATATCTTCATTGGTTCCCAAGGAGTCTAGTAGATGCATAGCTGCCCCCCCAGAAACAGTAAATACATCTTTAATTCCTAATGCTGCCAATTCTGAAAAAATATAATCGGAAACTTTCATTGTCACGGATGTTTTTTGAATAATTAATATTTTATAGTTGTCCAAATTTTCGTTCTTGGTATTTTCACAAAAATCTTTGAAGGATGTAAGCCCTCCTGTCTTTAAACAGGGGTTGGCTGAAACCTCTTTACCTTTTTTACCTATAACAGAGACAAGTGCATCTGGAGATGATTGCGTCAATTCAAGGTCAGCGGCCCCCGCAAGGGTAAAAACACAATCATTAAAATTTTTGCGAAGGATTTTTCCCGGTTCGGGCTCCTGAAATTTGATAC
>JABGWU010000063.1 GCA_018645475.1 Opitutia bacterium | reverse complement strand
CGATTTGTTTCCTTTACGGACGAAATGAATGCGGTTTTATCGGCCGCTGATTTGGTTATAACCAGAGCTGGCGCTGGTGCGATTGCAGAGATCGTCCGTTGCCGGATTCCTTCCATAATGATCCCTTATCCACACGCTGCCGATAATCATCAATTTTTAAACGCCGAATTTTTGGAAAGAAAAGGGGGAGGCATTTTATGCTCAGAGAACAATATTATGGATTCTTTAATGGATGAGGTCAGGGAGGTTATGTTTAACGAAGAATTCCGTACCATATTACGTCGAAATTTATTTGCCATGGACAATGGTGATGAGGCAAGCCGTATATCAGATGATCTTTGCCTATGCTTAAAGCAGAGTGCGATTCAACAAACCACTCACGGAGGCGTTCTCCGTATGATCGGATGAAGAATCCAAAACGAGTATTGCTTCTTGGCGCTGGTGGAATGGGAATGGCCCCACTCGCACTTTATTTGCAGGGTGCTGGAATTCAAGTCGAGGCATACGACGATCGGTTTCGCGAACCCTTACGGTCAAATTTAGAGAATGCAGGCATACATGTATTATGTGATCCTACTCCTTTAGAAAACCCTGATTGCGTTATTCGAACCAGTGCAATTCCACAAGATAGTAAATTAGTTAAACCATGGTTAACTTTGGAAGTGCCGGTTTTTCGAAGAGGAGAGTTTTTAGCACATTTTACTGCAAAGAAAAATCTACTTGCCGTGGTGGGAAGCCATGGGAAAACCACAACGGTTGGAATGCTTTGCTGGGCGTTGCGCCAAGTAGAGTTTTCTTTTTCATATCTTGTCGGAGGAGTGTATGCTGATAATCAATTCCCTCCCGGTCGTTTCGATAAAAACAGTTGGCTTGTTTTAGAAGTTGATGAGAGTGATGGTACAATTGATCTCTTTAATCCAACTATAACCCTAGCCTTAAACTGTGAATGGGATCATGTTGATTTATATGATTCAAAAGAATCGATGGGTGATGTATTTAAGGCGTTATTCTCGCGAACGTCTTCAAATATTATAACACCAGTCGGATCGGAACTCTCGGAATGGGCTCAAATTGAGAAGGGGAAAAAGCATTCGAATTTTGAATTGAATGAAGATCTTTCCCGATATCATGAAAATAATTTAGCTGCTGTGATTGAAGCAGGACATGCATTAGGCGTAGATTTATCTGAGGTCGATTTTGATCAATTTCCTGGTATCGCACGAAGACAATCAATTCTTCATCAGGGTGAAAATCGTACCATTGTGGAGGATTATGCTCATCATCCAACAGAAATTAATGCATTTCTTAGCCACCGAAGATTACTTTTGCCAAAACATTCCTTACAGGTCGTTTTTCAACCTCACCGATTTACCAGAACCCAAGCAATGGCAGAAAAATTTGCGGATGAATTAGCTCAGGCAGATGATCTACATTTCCTTCCGACCTATGCTGCATTCGAGAAGTTTGATCCATCCGGTTCTGTGGAAAATTTAATTGGATATTTGCCCCCGCGTTTAAGAAAGAGAACAAATGTGTTTTCTGATTTCTCACAACTTTGCGATACATTGGGTGTTCGTCCTGATGTAAAACACAAGGATCAGGTCCTTTTTGTGGGAGCAGGTGATTTGGAAAAATGGGCTCATGCATTTGCTGCATGGGAAAATGCAAATGGTCAAAAACTCGAAGCATTTTCCCATTTCTTGACGAATAAATTATCGACCGGTACAATTTTAAAAGCCGATGAACCGCTAGCCAATAAAACCACTATCGGCGTAGGTGGTCTAGCTCGCTGGTATGCAGAACCTGCAAATTCCGAAGATTTAAGATCGTTGGTTGAAGCCTGTAATTTATTTAATATTTCTCGGGCCATGATGGGCAGAGGGTCCAATCTGATCGTTCCCGACGATGGATTTGGTGGACTGGTCATTCGTTTGCGTGGAAATTTTTGGAAAGAGATTTCAAGTCGTTCTGAAAATTCTCTAGTTGTGGGAGCTGGGGCAAAGCTTAAAGATATTTGCACATTTGCCTGCATTAATGGTCTAAGTGGATTTGAGTTTTTGGAGGGGATTCCCGGTACCTTGGGAGGTGCGTTGCGTATGAATGCAGGTGCGATGGGTTGGGAAACTTTTGATCTGGTTGAGTGGGTGTCTTTCTTGCTTCCTGACGGGACCATTAAGGAAATCCCAGGGACTGATTTAAATGTGGGCTATCGCTATTGTCGGGAGGCTTATGATGGAATTGCATTGCGGGCAAAGTTGAAATCGGATGGGAAATCTGATCATCGGGAAATTCGAAATGCGATTGAAAAACTTGCAAAAAAAAGACGCGCTTCACAACCAAGAGAGGCAAGTGCGGGATGTATTTTTAGAAACCCCGAAGAAGTTTCTGCTGGCTGGTTGATTGAACAAAGTGGACTAAAGGGAGAAAGTGAAGGTGCAGCCGTAGTATCGGATAAACATGCTAATTTTATCCTTAATCAAGGGGGGGCAACTGCGGACGATGTTATCTCATTAATTAACCGGGTACGGGAAAGAATTCGTGAGTCCAATGGATTAATTCTAGAGCCCGAGGTTACTTTGATGGGGAAATCATGGAATGAATATTTATCTTAACATAAATCAATTATGAAAAATCCAAAAGTTATGGTTCTTACGGGTGGTGTTGGTCCAGAGAGAGATGTGTCACTTACCACAGGTAGAGCATTAGCAAAAACTTTGGAAAAAACTTATTCCGTTCAATTGGAAGATTTGTCTTCCGAAGAACTTCCCAAGGGAATTAATGGTGAAGATACCATAGTATTTCCTGCCATACACGGGACTTTTGGAGAAGATGGTCGATTACAAGAAATGCTTGAGAATCAGGGCATTATTTATTCGGGGAGTGGTCCTGATGCCAGCCGATTATGCATGGACAAGTATGAGTCCAAGAAAATTGTGGAAGCTGCCGGTGTCCGGGTAGCACCGGATTTTGGATTTGCAGATCCCTTGTCAGTAAATAACCAAGAAATTCTTTCTAAACTTGGACAGGATCTTATTATCAAACCAGTTGATCAGGGGAGCAGTGTGGCGTTATATGTGATAAACGGGGCGGATGAGCTCAATCATGCTTTATCTTCTATTTCTCATGGGAACTGGATGATTGAAAAACGAATTTTTGGACGCGAAGTAACGGTCGGGATTCTCGGTGATTGTTCGCTCGGGATTGTAGAGGTTATTCCTAAAGGTGGGGTTTATGATTTTGAAAGAAAGTATACGACTGGTTCTACAGAATATCGATTTCCTGCCGTCCTTGATTGTGATATCGAAAATGAAGTTAAGGAATCTGCTTTAACTGCGTTTCGTGCCTGTGGATGCCGGGATTTTTCTAGAGTCGATTTTATTATCTGTGAGGATGGAAATGCATATTTTCTCGAAGTAAATACACTTCCCGGGCTTACCGAAACCAGTCTGCTTCCAAAAAGTGCCTCCTGTTCGGGATATGATTTTGAACAACTTGCTATGCAACTACTTCAACCTGCGGTGAATCGATTTACTCAGAATGCACTTATTTCCGCATAATTTAAAACAATGACAAAGAAAAAGAAAACAAACCAAGACGGTGTTTCAGGAAACTGGAAAACATTGGCCCCCAAGTCATCCCGACGTCCGGCTTCCAAAGCAGCATTTCGTAAAAGAATGTTAGGCGTCGGAAAATTTCTTATCCTCATTATTGGTCTTGCGGCGGTTGGAAGTGTCTTTTGGTTTTTTCAAAATCGTTCTCAGAGTGATTCACCGCCCATGGATTTAACCGGACCGGGTGCCCCAGTTTCTTCTTTATCATTCCGTACAAATGGAGTGTTGCATAAACGATGGTTCGAGAACTGGTTTGGTCCACTTCGGGGAAGATCGCTTATGGAATTAGATATCGAGAAAATTCAGTCCGAATTAATTAAAGAGCCACAAATTTCATTTGCCCGGGTAAGCAGGCAGTTTCCCGCAACTCTTAAAATAGAACTTCGTGAAAGAAAGCCATTGCTTAGAATTTGTCTCAGGTCTAAAAGTAAAGGCGAGCAAACTTGGTTGGTTTCAAATGATGGAACTCTTTATCTTGGTACATGTTACAGTAATGCAAGCGTATCTCATCTTCCATTTTTGAGTATAAAATCCCAATTGCTCAAACCAAAGTCTTCTGGAGAAGGGTATGAAAAATTAGAAGGCATTCCAGCCGTGGCTCCTTTGCTCGAACTTGCTCGCAGTGAATATCCTGGTTTCTATCAAAATTGGCAAATTGTATCCTACCAAAGACCATACGATGATGACGCCGGTGCACATATTCATATAAAATCTGGAAAAGTACGAAGTCTTCGATTTTCTCCCCGAAATTTCGACGCTCAATTACGCAGGTTGAAATATCTTCTTTATGAACCGGATTTTCAACGAACTAAGATCGTAGATTCAATCGATCTTTCTCATGATAAATCTGTCTTTGCAAAACTTACTCCATCTTGATTCACCAGTACAACCATACATAAAATGAGCAAAATTATTGGCGCTGTAGAAATTGGTACTTCCCAGGCAAAAGCCTTGATCGGAGAAGTTGCCGAGAATGGAAGTTTAAATGTGGTCGGTATGGCTTCCCGTCCGAATGAAGGGATGAGAAAAGGGGAGATTGTAGATTTTCGAAAAGCGGCAGCCGCTGTTCATTCTGCTTTGGAAGATGCCGAGAAAATGTCAGGCACTACCGTGGATGAAGTTTACCTTGCCCAAACAGGATCTCACTTAAAAGGACTTATGTTACGGGGGGCTGCATCCGTTGCCTCTTCTGATAATCGGGTTGATGTTACTGATCTACAACGTGCTGCACAGGAGGCAAAGAGAAAACAACCTGATGAAGGACGCACATATGTTCATCATGTGCGTACTCCTATATTATTAGACGGTCGCCCGGTTCAGGACCCTGTCGGTATGATCGGATCAAAAGTGGACCTTGGTTACTGGTCGATCGATGGAGACGACCAAGCAATCAAACAGGCATTACATGTAATTAGTAATTACAGCCTCGAAGTAAAAGATTTAATTTTATCATCCATTGCATCGTCTACCATGATGGCAGGTCCGGATTTAAGACGAGCAGGTACCTTGGTTATCGATATGGGTGCTGGGGTTACAGATTACGCGTTATATCGACAGGGCTTTGTGGTCTCCACTGGGGTGGTTCCCGTTGGGGGTGACCATGTAACGGGAGATTTAAGTATGGGCTTACGGGTGCTTG
>JABGWU010000062.1 GCA_018645475.1 Opitutia bacterium | reverse complement strand
TTTTTCGAAAAGACAATCCAGCGTCTCGTCGACAGGCAGAAAAAGACTTAGTCGACAAACGCTCGATTCTCGATCTTGCCAAATCACAGGCGAACAGCTTTAGCAAAGGTTTGGGCAAGGAAGATTCTGATAAACTCGATCAGTATTTTACATCCGTTCGTGAATTTGAGAAACGAATTGAACAATCAACTATCTGGCTGGATCGTGATAAACCTGAGACTAAATACAGTCTACCAAGCAGATCCGAATCCTTTACGCTTAAATACAAAACCCCCCTATTCTATGACCTGATGACATTGGCCCTGCAGACTGACTCCACGCGAGTTATAAGCATTGCCTTCACTGACCTTGGAAAAGAAAACGGTGGTCTCACCGGGGTATCCCGTGGATACCATACGCTATCTCATCATGGGCAGGTACAGGACGCGATCGATGAACTTTCCATCATCGAGAAATTCCATGTTGAGCAATATTCCCGCTTTTTGGGAAAACTGAAAGAGGTTAAAGAACCTAACGGAAAGACTCTGCTCGACAATACCATGGCTCTACTGGGAAGCGGCATGAGTAATGCAAATTCACACAGCAACCGTGACCTCCCGATCCTGCTCGCAGGAGGCGGATTTAAGCACGGACAACATCTGCATTTTGCCCGCAGCGGAAAACAATCCACTCCCCTTTGTAATTTGTATCTTTCTATGCTTCAAAATTTTGGCCTCGAAATTGATACATTCAATACCGCGAGCGGAACCCTAACCGGCCTTACCAAAATCAGCTAAAATCCAAAGAATGGAACTCGTTAATAGATTTCCTGTAATTTTCATTTTTATCTGTCTGTGTTTTTTTTCAGGCAAAGCCTATTCCAAAAACATTGTATTCGATAGAGATGTTCATCAGTTTATCAACAATTACTGTATTCGTTGCCATGGTATCGATGAGGAAAAAGGCGATCGCACTTTCCATGAACTGTCCAGCCTAGTTAACGACAAGAGATTAATTGATTTAGGAAACACCGATAAGGTTAACCTTCTCCAGGATATCCTTGATCAGCTCAATCTTGGCGAAATGCCCCCACGCAAGAAGGATGTGGCTCAACCCACGGAGAATGAAATTCAGGAAAGCATTGGCTGGCTCAGTAATACCCTGCTCGAATTGGAAAAAGACAGAGGATCCAAACAAACAGTGCTTCGACGATTAAACCGCAGGGAATACCGAAATACTATGCGTGACCTTTTGGGACTTAATGATCTACCTTTCGATCTCACTCAAGATTTTCCCTCGGATGAAAATGATCACGGTTTTGTCAATATTGGCGATGCCCTCAGCTTGTCAGATCAGCACCTCGACGTCTACCTTGAGGCAGCTGACCGCTACCTGCGAATGGCATTTCGTTTTGAAGAATCCAAGGAGCCAGAAATCCAAATAATTAAACCCAAAGATTGGGGATACCCCGAAAAACAGGACAAGACTCCCTGGATGTACCGCGTATATCAACCCGACAAGTTTCTCGATTTTGCCGCAGGAAAAAAACAACTCTCAGACCATTTTGACTTAGGCACATTTCCTCATGACTGGTACAGAAAGACTAAAGGCATTCAAACACCAGGTTATTACAAGATCATGCTAACAGCAGAGGCGGTTCGCAGGCTCACCCATCCATACGACCCGAAAATGATACCCACCAACCTGGATGCTCCCATGCAACTTTCCCTCTACATTTCGAGGGGAAATCAGGGGACGGCTTCCGATTCGGTCACTTTCCGGACCAAGATTGGCCACTGGGATCTCGCCGATCATCAACGCAAAAAATTCGAGGTAGTCACCTGGATGGATGAAAAGGATGTTCCATTTCTAAACTGGGATAATGGTCCCGGCCCCTCTGACTACTGGATGCGGGACATTTGTAAACAGTATCATACCGACATCGAATTTCGGGGAAAACAAGGATCACACGCCTGGCATGTCATAGGAAAAGACCTGGTTCCCGGCCGAATTGTCTCAGATGTATGGAAGGGGCCGGTTGTTCGACTTCATGACTTCAGGATGATTGGCCCCCTCCCCTACACCTATGGTACAAAAGCACAGAATGTTTTCCTCGACGGAAAGAAAGATCTTCCTGAGGTGGACCTATCCCTGGCATTTTCCAGATTCGCCCGCCGGGCATTTAGAAAACCAATCAACCGGAAGGATATCGAACCATATCTCGAAGTAGAAAAAAATGCCCGTATGAAACTTGGACGCAACCAAGAGGAAGCCTTCTTTCTGGCCCTAAAAGCAATGCTTGTCTCTCCTGACTTTCTTTACATCCGAGAACAAAAGTCTGCATCGGACAGGCTTAACAGCTTTGAGATTGCCAACCGATTGTCTCATTTTCTGTGGTCTTCCCTTCCTGATAATGATCTTTTCGCTCTGGCCAAGGATAAAAAACTGCAGGATCGGGAAATCCTCAAGCAACAGGTAATCCGATTACTCAATGATGATCGCAATCGGGCTTTTGTGAAAGGCTTTGCTGATAGTTGGTTACGATTGGATAAACTCGGGACCATGCCGCCTGCCTCCTTGAAGTTTAGGGAGTACTACCGATATGGGCTAAAAGATGCCATGCTGGAAGAAACTTACCGTTTCGTTTCTAATGCCGTTGATGAGAATGTCCCTGTTACCGATTTTATTCAGTCAGATTACACTTTCATCAATCAGGATCTGGCCCGGCATTACAGAATGGAAGGAATTGAAGGGATTCATTTCCGAAAAGTTTCCCTGCCAAGTGACAGCATGCGTGGTGGTCTACTCGGACAGGCAAGTATCCTGACACTTACAGCCAATGGCGTTGATACCTCGCCCGTAATCCGGGGAATCTGGGTACTTGAAAGCTTGCTTGGCACTCCCCCTTCACCTCCTCCCCCTGATGTCGAACCGATTGATCCCGATGTACGCGGAGCCAAAACCATGAAAGAACTCCTGGAAAAACACAGGTCAGTCCAAGCCTGTGCGGATTGTCATGCAAAAATTGATCCGTATGGTTTTCCGCTTGAATATTTCGATCCAGTAGGAGGATATCGCCCAACCTACTACCGTTCCCGCTTCTGGAAAAGATCAACCCAAACGACTCAACTTTTTCCCGCAAAACCAATTGATGGCACCGCCACACTTAGCTCTGGAGAAAAAGTCTACGGCCCCCGTTCTCTTAGAAAGTCTCTTTTGGCCAAAAAACATCTCCTGGCCCGTAATCTTGCTGAAAAACTATTAACTTACGGGACGGGTAGAGAAATTACTTTACGGGATAAAAACGAAGCCAAATCCATCGCCGATTCGATCATTAAAGACAATTTCGGCTTTCGTGATCTGATTATTAAAATTGCCGCCAGCGACGCATTTGCTCGCAAATAATCTTTCTTTAATTTCAGATTTCCTTTCGACCCAGTTCGGTCGTTCAGTTATGAAATCTAATTTTTAAAAATTCTGCCTATGAAAAAATTCATCCTCCTACTCTGTTTTATCACTCATTTGTCAGCCAAGGATACTTTCACGCCGATCAGTGATCCAGATAAACTACCGAAATCCGCACTTGAACTTTGGCAAGGTTATGATGCCCGGGCAGAAGATCTGGAGGTAAAAATCATTGAAGAATGGAAAACCGATGAAGTCACCACCCGTTATCTGACCTACAAGGTCGGTCGGTTCAAGGGAATAGATTCACGGGTGTCCGCCTATTATTCTTTTCCGAATAAACCGGGAAAACATCCCGCGTTCGTATGGACTCACGGTGGCGGGCAGCGGGCTGAGC
>JABGWU010000061.1 GCA_018645475.1 Opitutia bacterium | reverse complement strand
TATTTCAAAATTTGATCCGAATGCAGATGAAATGCCATTGAAAATGAAGAGTCATTGGGAGCGGGCCAACTATGCGTCGATGATGGAAAATATGGACACCTCGATTGGAATGGTGCTCGATAAACTCAAAGAATTGGGAATGAAGGAAAACACTTACATTATTTTTTCATCCGACAATGGGGGTGGAGCCAGTAATAAACCACTCCAGGGAGGAAAAGCCAGAATGTGGGAGGGTGGTATTCGGGTACCCATGATCGTGTCTGGTCCTGGCATTCCCGCAAATTCACAGTGCGACAAGCCAGTGGCTCAGTGGGATTATCTATCCACCATGCATGACCTTTGTGGCAGTTCGGCTCCTTTGCCGGATAATCTGGATGGGGTGAGCTTACGACCTGTTTTTGAAAAAGGAAACGAGGGAAGACTTGCCAAGCGGGATACGGGTTTTGTTTTTCATTTTCCTGCATTCTACACCATTCCGATTACTTCTTACAGGCAGGGTGACTATAAGTTGATGCGCCATTTGAACTCCGGAGAAATCAAGCTATTCAATGTGGCAAAGGATATGGGGGAGACCAAAGATTTAACCAAGTCGATGCCTGATAAGACAAAATCTATGGTCCGAAAATTGGATGCTTATTTAGATAAGGTGGGCGCGTGGACCATGGAGGAGGTTTATGAGACCCGCCTTGAGGAATTAGATAAATGGATTGGAGAGAAGCAGCAGAAGATTTTAGAATATCAAAAGAAACTTAAGGATTCCCCTGATGAAACGCAGGTTATATTACAATTAAAACAAGCTCAGGAGTCCTTAACCAGATTCCAGAAAAACAGATCTCAGGTCGTGGCCAATCAGTCCGCTTCCAAGTGGATGTAACTCAAGGCATTTTTAATTCGTATTCAGCACAGTGGCAGCTAAGTTCTTAGCTGTGGAAATTGAACAGGTAGATAGTTTTATTTTAGAACGAACCAACGCGAATCGGATCACAAACCGGATTGAAGTTCAGAGCCTTTGGAGTGGATACGGGAGTATTCAACGGGTGAACTTGGATGGAGGTGAATTTTCTAGCATCGTGGTTAAGCATGTTCAACCCGGTAGGGGAGCACATCCGCGGGGATGGAATACTGACCTTTCTCACCAGCGAAAACTCAAATCCTATCAGGTGGAAACAAATTGGTATGATTCGCAAAAAAATAATGCCGGTGATAATCTTGCCCGTATTCCTGTCTGCTTTGGAACCCAAAGGGAGGGTGATGAAGTATTTCTTATTTTAGAGGATTTGGATGCATCCGATTTTGCTGGACGAAGAAGTTTGGTTAACCAATCTGAATGGAAGTCCTGTGTCCGCTGGTTAGCAGCTTTTCATGCTGAGTATTTAGGGGTTGCGCCCGAGGGATTGTGGGAGAACGGAACCTATTGGCACCTTGAGACAAGACCCGACGAACTGGAGCGGTTGGATGACCATTCACTTAAAAAGGCTGCCCTGGCGATTGATACCAAGTTAAAAACCAATAAGTTTCAAAGTCTGGTTCATGGTGATTCCAAGTTGGCGAACTTCTGTTTCAATTCAGACGGAACTCGGGTGGCGGCGGTTGATTTTCAGTATGTGGGTGGTGGGTGTGGTATGAAAGATTTAGCCTATTTTGTCGGGAGTTGCTTTCGGGATGAGGACGCGGAAGAAATCGAGGTTGAGGTCGTTAATTATTATTTTGCTGAATTTCGAAAATCACTTGCACGAATAAATAGTGAAGTGTCCGGCAATGAAGTTGAGGAGACCTGGCGTCCTTTGTACCGCGTCGCGTGGGCTGATTTTCATCGTTTTATGAAAGGCTGGAGTCCCGGGCACTGGAAGCTCAGTGACTACAGTGAGCGGGTAACCCGCGAGGTGATCAGAAATTTGTCTGAAGCGTGAAAGATTTAAATCTGGAAAAACTTACTGAACTTGCCGTTTATGCCGCTAGGAAAGCAGGCCGAGTAATTACTGATTTCAGTAAACGAGAGGTAAAAGTTGAACACAAAGAGGGCGGGCATACTTATGCTTCGCAGGTGGTGACGGAAGTGGATCGTAAAGCACAGGAAGTAATCTTAGAAATCTTAATTTCCTCCTGTGATGAACATGATTTTGCATTGCTAACGGAAGAGAGTGAGGATGATCATTCCCGTTTTGAAAAAGAATATTTTTGGTGTATCGATCCCTTGGATGGCACCTTGCCATTTACAAGAAAAGAACCGGGCTATTCGGTTTCCATCGCTTTGGTTGCACGAGATGGTTCGCCTCAGATCGGGGTAGTTTATGATCCGGTGTATGATATTCTTTGGCAGGCAACCAAAGGTTACGGTGTGAAAAGGAATGGTATATCATGGGAAATGCAACCGAAGGGTAAAGAATTGGTCTTTACTTACGATCGAAGTTTTGAAGATCATCCTCAACGATTACGGGTGTTAACGGAGCTAAAAAACTATGCTGATTCAGTTGGTCTGCAAGGGGTAGTTGCGACTCAATTCGGCGGTGCAGTGATCAATGCCTGTCATTCCCTGGAATCGGCCCCCGGGTGTCATTTTAAATTTTCAAAACCACAGGAGGGTGGGGGCAGTATTTGGGATTATGCAGCCACCGCCTGTCTGTATAAAGAAGCGCGTGCTGAAGTAAGCGATGTGCATGGTAATCCACTTGATTTAAATCGGCACGACTCAACTTTTATGAATCATGGGGGCGCTGTTTATGCCACGGATCGAGCATTAGCTAAGAAAATTAGGGAAATAATTTCCGTCTAGTTTATTCTGGTTAAGATTGGAAAACGATGGGCATGTGTCCCTTCTACCTTGCCAGAACGATTTATAAAATGAAAAGTTAATCGCATGTTAAAAATGAAAAGTCTTATCTCTTTTTTACCAATTTGTTTTTTAATCTTAGCCAATTTTGTTTTTGGAGCAAAACATCCAAACATTCTTTATCTCTATGTTGA
Source organism: Opitutia bacterium (assembly GCA_018645475.1). GTDB lineage: Bacteria > Verrucomicrobiota > Verrucomicrobiia > Opitutales > Seribacteraceae > Seribacter. The sequence continues at coordinate 4,631 of JABGWU010000061.1, read as the reverse complement.
TGATTTGGGATGGGGTTCAATTGGTCCAAATGGGCAAGCGGATCGCAAAACAAAAGGGAAGCCTTATGTGCTAACACCCAATTTAGATCGTTTGGCAGAGCAGGGAGTTAATTTTACCCGAGGTTATGGATGTACGGTTTGTTCACCCGCCCGTTCGTCACAACAAACCGGGTTTCATCAGGGGTATACCTTTGCTGACCGTAATGATCCGGATAATGCCAAGAAGGCAATCCGCAAGGATGATATTACGATGGGAGATGCACTGGCCCAGGCAGGGTATGCCACGGGTTATTGGGGCAAGTGGGGATATGGTGGATCCAAGGATATGCAAAACCCGACTATCGATAATGTGCAAACTCTTCCCACTTCTCACGGATACAAGTTTGTCGTCGCGGAACTCCATCATGTGCGTGCTCATACCTTTTTTCAGCCGACTTTATGGAATGCACCTTCGAAGGGCTGGACGCCTGGATTTATGGAGCTTAAGCCCAATAGTATGGTAAAGTATCGAAATAATAAATCCTATCCCAACTATCCTGCATTTCAGAATCATCCTGAATATCCCAATCCTGCATATTGTGATGATGTTTATGCCTTCGCGTGCTTGGATTTTGTTCGGAAACAGGCAACGGAATACAATCAGTCCGGCAAGCCCTTCTTTGGTTTGTTTGCCGCTCAAATTCCCCATGCACCCTTTAAGGAGGTAGCAAAGCTTCCTAACTGGGATCAGGATTACAAGGATAAATCTTTTTTTGATAAATTATCCTCCCAATCCAAACAATGGTGTGCAATGGTCACACGCATTGACGCACATTTTGGTAATATTCTGGGAGCCCTTGAAGACCCGAACGCTGACGGGGATAAGTCGGATTCCGTGGTAGATAATACATTGGTGGTTTTTCAATCCGACAATGGTGGACCAAGGGGGAATAATCGCGAGCAACTCGATGCGAATGGTGGATTACAGGGATCCAAGGGAAGTATTTATGAAGGAGGTATCCGCGTGCCAACCATCATGCGCTGGCCGGTTTTTATCACTTCAAATTCAAAGCTCAAGGCGGGTACCAGTACGGACATGGTTCTGGATTGCTCAGACTTACTTCCCACTTTTTGCGAATTGGCCGAAACAAAAATTCCGGTTGGACTGTCCGGAGTATCCATTGCCTCAACACTTAAAGGACAAACTAGACAAAAGAACCGTAGTTTTCTCATTCATGAAACCAACTCTCAAGCATCCATAATAAAAGGAGAATGGAAATTGATTCGTTCTAAAAAAACACCTCATTCAGCTACGAAGACAAAAAGTTCGAATAAGAAAAAGAAAAATTCTGCAGGAAATCTTCTTCAACTTTACCATCTGAAAAATGATCATGCCGAGCAGAACAATTTAGCTTCCAGTAAGCCGGAATTAGCCAAAGAATTAAATGCCCTGCTTACTGCCGAAAGGGTGGATGAACAGGCTGGCTTTGCCAACACCTACCACGACTGGAAAGCGAAGACAAAAAGTGATTCTCTTCATACGGCTTCGAACTGGACGAATTACATCTATGAAAATGCTGAAATAACATACATGGATGAGAGTGGTTCACCTCAGGCTCATTGGACGGCCAAAATCCCCAAAGGCGGTTCAGCTTTGGCTGCCAAGAAAACAGAATTTCTATCTCTTGAACTTGGAGGATCTCTTACAGTGGGAAGTGGAGCAGATGTTATTACCCGTAATGAATTACGAATTTTAAATGGGGGTGAATTAAAAATGGCTGGAGGTTCAGTTGAGTCCACTAGGTGGGTCGACAATAAGAAAGGGGGTACACTTAGTGGATATGGAAGAATCAAATCTTCTTTATATAATGCAGGTAAAATGATTCTCGAGGTTCATGAACCCTTTGTTGTAGATGGATCTGTTTACTTGTCTGGCAAACTGGAGATCAAGCAGACATATCAATCTAAAAAGAAAGATAAAATATCCTTAATCAAAGGAAATGCCTTTGTTGGGGAATTTGAGAACAATGAACTTTTAGTGGGTGGTAAGCCCTACGCTATAAAATATTCCCAAAGGGAAGTTTATTTAGTCGCCAAATAATTTTGTATTTCTCAAAAATGTAGTTTGCTTCAAATTTTTCTTTTCTAGATTTTAAACCTATATTACCTATGAAAAAACAATCCAAATATTCTTCCTTAGATCGTCGAACCTTTATCCGAGGAGCAGCGGTAACCTCCGCAGTTGCTGGATTTCCCGCCATCACTCAATCTAAATCCCCTAATGGGAAACTTGCCATTGGATTGATTGGAGTAGGTGGGCGTGGACGTGGGCATGTGGCTGGATGCCGGAATGAGCAGGTTGTTGCTCTTTGCGATGTAAACAAGAAGAACCTCGATGGAGCTGCCCGTTTTCCATGGTGTAAAGATGCGAGGACAACCATTGATTTCCGCGATTTTTATCAGAAGATTGATGACCTGGATGCGGTCGTGGTCTCAACGACAGAACACACCCATGCTTTTGCCACTTTGCCGGCCTTGCAGGCTAAAAAGCATGTTTATTGTGAGAAACCCCTTACACGTGATGTTCATGAGTGCAGAATCATTACGGAGGCTGCGGCTAAGGCAGGCGTGCAAACACAGATGGGCACACAGATTCACGCTGGAGAAAATTTTCGTCGCGTTGTCGAACTCATCCAGTCGGGGGCGATTGGAGAGGTGCGGGAAGCACACACTTGGGTTAGCCGTGCTTGGGGATGGACAAGTCCCGCCGACGATACCCCCAAGGAAGCTCATCCGATTCCCGAATTCTTGGATTGGGATCTATGGATTGGACCCGCTCCCTACCGGCCTTTCAATAATGTCTATTTTCCCGGGCCTAAGTGGTATCGTTGGTGGGATTTTGGAAATGGAACCATGTCGGATTTGGGGAGTCATCGTAATGATCTTCCTTGGTGGGCACTTAAATTAGATGCACCTCTAACCATTGAGCCTCTTACCGGCCCGAAGCCACACCACGACATTGCACCTGCATCTATGAGCGTAAAATACACCTTTGCAGCTCGGGGTGACGGGTACCCCGCGGTTGAGCATACTTGGTATCAGGGAACCGAGAAGCCCAAGGTTTGGCATGATAAGAAGATTCCTCAATGGGGCAATGCAACCCTATTTATAGGAGAGAAGGGCATGGTTATTTCCGATTACGGCAAGCATGCACTTCTTCCCGAGGACAAGTTCAAAAATTTCGAACGGCCGAAAAGATGGATTGAACCATCCCCTGGCCAGATGGCTGAATGGATTCGGGCATGCAAGGGTGAAGGACCCGAGGCTCTCTGTAACTTTGCTTATGCCGGGCCGCTTACAGAAGCTAATCATTTAGGGAATGTCGCTTATCGTGCCCAGACTAAACTGGAGTGGGACGCAAAGAAGATGAAGTTTCCAAATGCACCGGAGGCGGAGATGTACCTAGGCAGAACCTACCGCAAAGGTTGGAAACTGGTCTGATCATACATCTTATGAAAATTCGATTCGCCAATGTGTATGTACTGCTTTCATATACCGGTGCACTTATATTTTCGAGCTGCTGCACGAAAGCCCCACAATTTCCAAATGAAGAGTCAACTGATCGCTTAGATATCATCGACACTCACATTCACCTCTACGATACCAACCGTTCGCAAGGGGTGGATTGGCCTCCGACTACGGACAAGGTTTTGTACCGTCCGGTTCTTACGGAGCACTTCGATGAAGTAGCGGATCGTGTAGGTATTGCTTCAACCGTTATCGTGGAAGCGAGCAGTCGGGTGGAGGATAACCAATGGATGCTTGATTTGGTCCAGGAGAATCCTGATCGTTATCTCGCATTGGTGGGCAATTTACCTATCGGTACAGATGAGTTCTCAGGCTTGCTTGAGCGGTTCTCCAAAGACTCGCGGTTCGTTGGTCTCCGCATGAGGGAGCGGCCAGGCGGAGATGAATTCTTTACGGATGCGGTCTGGCGAGACTTGGGCTTACTTGCTAAAAAAGGTCTTACCCTCGATGTTCTTATTAATAATTTTACCATCGATGAAGTCACTGAGGTTGCTAAACGACTGCCTAGCTTGAAAATTATGATTAATCATCTTGGTGGCTTGTCCATTACCCGCGATCCATTCGATCCAAAATGGAAGAATGCAATGGAGAAAGCAGCACTTCATGAAAATGTATACTGTAAAGTGAGCGGTATTTTCCAGCGAGCTGGGGTAAAACCTACACCCAAGGATAAATCTTTTTACTCTCCGGTTTTTAAAGTTGTTTTTGATGCATTTGGGGAAGACCGTATTGTGTACGGAAGCAACTGGCCCGTAACGGATCGGGGAGGGAGTTATTCCGAGCAATTAGGTATTATTCGAAGCTACTTCAATGCACCAGTGATGAAGCTAACGGATAGCACCAGAGGAGAACTTATCGCTAGGAAACTTTTTCGGGAAAATGCGATCCGGTTTTACGGGCTTCAATCATTATAAGAAAGATTGGGCCTCGATGTATAGTAAAAATTAATCGATAAAAGAACAGATGTATTCGCAAATGCCTTCGTTCACTTCGATGGTAAAGCCACTGTTTGCCGGCACATGAAATGATTGATTCTCGCCGTAGGAATTTGATTCTTCTGAGCC
>JABGWU010000060.1 GCA_018645475.1 Opitutia bacterium | reverse complement strand
GAACGTTTTTGTGTACGATTTCCAAAAATTTATCAATTTGTACAAACTTGCCGAACCAACTCCAACTCAGACAAATTCATCTTTTCCAAATTCGTCAAAAGAGGACATACAGTTATTGATTGTGGTGCAAATATTGGTTACTACACTAATTTTTTACGCACTCTTGTAGGTAAGAGAGGTTTTGTTCATGCATTTGAACCAGTACCCTCTACATTTGAAAACTTACAAAGAAATACACGTCAATATTGGAGCGTCAATAACTGCTCTTTAAACATGACCGGACTTTACAAGGATTGTTCTAAATTAATCGCCTACATTCCTAATTCAATAAGTGGACATGCATCTATAAGTAATCACTTGGAAGTATGGAAATCAAGTTCTACTGAAGAAATATCTATTCAATTAACAACTTTGGACTCATACGCCCTCCAAAACGTATTGGAAAAAATTGACTTCATAAAAATAGATATTGAAGGAGCCGAAATTGATGCTTTAAGAGGTGCAAAGATAACACTTGTGAAACACAAGCCGACACTACATCTAGAAGTTAATTCTCAATTGCTTAAAAGTACTAATCAGCAACCACGAGACCTTATAGAATTCCTGAAACCTCTTGGATATGAAAATTTTCACTATTATGATGAAAATCCAACCAGACTTAAATCATTTGAAAAATTAGTTGCCTCCAAAGTCGAAATTAACACTAATGTTATTGCAACTGCCTGATGATAAACCAATCAACATCAATTAGTGTAATCATCCCAACTTTCAACAGAGAGAATGAACTTAAGAATCTAATCCATTCCCTAAAAGAAAGTTTTCAATACCTCCCAAATGAGAACGAACCTGAAATAATTGTAAGTGATGATTCTACAAATGATCAAACCAAACAGTTGATGAGGAATAATTTTCCCGAGCTAATATGGATTAAGGGGCTGAAAAAGGGTCCTGGAGCAAACCGTAACAATGGCGCAAGGTTAGCAAAAGGAGACTGGTTAATTTTTATAGATGATGATTGTTATGTAAACCAACAATATATTCAAGCATACCTAGAAAATATGAAAGTGGGTGCCCACAAAGTTTTGGAGGGTAAGATTATTTGCCCGGACAAAAAGAATTCAATTTTTGTCCGGCAACCCGAAAACTCTACAGGGGGGGTTTTAGCGAGTGCAAATTTTGCTATTAGAAGAGACCTTTTTGAAGAGATTGGCGGATTTGACGAAGACCTCAATATCATGGAGGATATGGAACTTGCCTTTCGCCTAAGTGAGATGCACTTCAAGTTTCTTTTTTGTAATTCTGCAATTGCTTATCATCCATCACAACCCAAAAATATATCATATTATTTTTACTGGATTTTTCATTTTAAATGGCAATTACTTTTGAGTTATAAATGTAGACGGAAAGATCCTCATTTATCATCGACACGCTCTGCGCTAATTACAGTTTACGAACATATTATCTTTTTAATTAGGATTAGTTATCATTTGGTTAGTAAACTTGATAAAGATCGTTGGGTAATGTATACATTTGAAAGATTTCTTGCATGGATTACCCTTCCTGTTTGCATACCCTATTTAATTTATTGGGATCAACTTTTCAAACACAAAATAAGAGCTAATAAGATTAGAGTATCAAAGATAGTTAGAGATTAATTTAAAATAATGATCAGGGACAAAATACTTTTTAGAATAAATGATTACTTTGATCTATTATGCTTACAGCTGATTCGAAAACTATTCTTTGCCGTGAGAGGTTCGAAAATATCCATCTCCACGAGAATCCCAAAGATTACCATAAATTGGCCACATCAGCTCTCAATAGGCACTCATTGCACCTTAGAGGATCATTTAACCTTTAAATATGATTCAGTATGGACAAAAGGTCCAAATATTTTGATAGGCAATAATGTTTTCATTGGAAATAATACCGAATTTAATATTTCCGAAAAAATTACAATCGGAAATAACAGTCTTGTTGCCTCAAACTGTAGATTCATCGACCATGATCATGGAATGAGTGACTTGAACATTCCAATCCGGTTACAGGAATCAACGACAAGTCCAATAGTTATCGAAGAAAATGTATGGATCGGAACAAATTGCACTATTCTTAAAGGAGTTTCCATAGGCAAAGGTGCCGTTATTGGAGCGGGAAGTGTCCTAAATAAAAGCGTCCCTCAAAATGAAATTTGGGCAGGGATACCAGCGAATTTGATCAGAAAAAGATAAGGTATTTCGGTCTACATTCCAAACTCCTCAACAATCAAAAAATTATCGATCAAAAAAAGATATTTGTTCTTAGAAACAATGACTTAGGTGATGTTCTAGTTACAACCCCCCTCCTAGCAGGGTTACGAATCTCATATCCGAATTGCCATATCGCAATAGGTGTAGGTGATTGGGCCAAACCACTATTGGAGCATAATCCTCATTTGAATGAATTAATTTCCTGTAATGCGCCATGGCATAACAAACAAAATTGCAGTTTTCCGGCAAACTCTCCAAGGACTTTCCTCAGGGGGCTTTCCTATATTCTATTTTCACAACAAGCGAATAATCTGAAAAAGAAAAGATTCACCCACGGCATCGACGTTCTGGGAAGCAGACAGGGTGCGTGGCTCATGCTAAGAACAGGCATTAAAAGCCGATTTGGAGTTAAGGGTTATGCGGGTGGAGACAGATGGTGTGAACAATTTGTCAATTTTGATGAAAATAGACATGTCGCCAAGGCTGCCACCGCTTTTCTCCCATTGCTGGGTGCGGATCAAACGGTAGAATCTCGACCGCAAATTTTTCTCACTAATAAAGAAAAGGAAGATGCAAGAAGGCTATGGGGCGCTAAATCTTCAACATGCAAACGAATTGTAATCGCTCCTGGCGGTGGTTTCCCAGAGAAGTGTTGGGGCAATGAACGTTTTACGGAGCTAACTAGGCTTTTGCTTCAGGAAGAAAAGTACCAAATTTGTATTCTTGGTTCCCAAGAGGATCGTGATCGAATCAAAACTCATTCCAGTTTCGACAGTAAAAGAATACAAAACTTTTGCGGATCTCTTGACCTAAGAAAGTCGGCAGCCTTGGTTTCGGAAGCTGACTTCGTATTCACCAACTCATCCCTTTCCATGCACTTGGCTGGAGCTTTTCAAGTTCCATCGATTACTCTGCTAGGCGAATGTTATGACAGTGCGAAGTTACATGAAAAACAATGGGGTTACATTGAAGGAGACATTTTGGGCAAAGAAACAATTATCGGTAAAAATCGCACAGCATCAGTAAATGAGGCACACGCTTGCTTTGTTAATCTGCTGCATAATTAGTCTATCTAAGCTTTGAAAATCTGTTTTTTATCTGGTCCGTACGATCCCGGAAAATGCGGAATCTCTGATTATATAAATCTTCTAGGTTCTGAACTAAAAAACCATGGTCATCAATGCCCACATATTGCCATTGATGAAGAAAATACATTATCAGACATTAGCCAAAACCTTCCAACAGCAGATCTTTACAGTATTCAGTTTGCCCCTTTTTCTTTTTCGCCGACCGGACTATCAAAAAAGAGCCTTCGGGGCTTAGCCAGTTCATTAAATGGTAAAAACACACACATTAATTTCCACGAAATTTGGATTGGTGCATATCCAAATGCAAAATGGAAAGAAAAATGCATTGGATGGCTTCAAAGAAAAGAAATAGTTAAATTTATCAACCTGAGTAATCCCGCCTTAATAACGTGTTCCAACTCTGCTGCCATCGATCGAATGAAACAATCTGGTATAGATTGCAATTACCTCTATCTTTTTGGAAATATCCCTTATTCACCCACCGAAGAAAGCAAAGCTTTAAAAGGTCTATCAGTTGTCTTTTTTGGAACTCTTTACGAAAAATTTCCCTATAAACTTTTGGCGGAAAATTTAGATGAAATATCTAAATCTTTAAATATACCTATCCTCATCAAAATAATAGGTAGGCAAAGGGAGAGCAAAGGCTTAAAAGAAATCAACAAAATTTCTAAGAAGTTGTCCATTGTAATATCACAATTAGGAGAACAACCGAGCAAAGTAATATCTAAAGAGTTTCAAAGCTGTGATTTGGGTATATCCACAACCCCCTACGATATTCTGGGAAAGAGCGGTGCCACCGCTGCAATGCTTGAACATGGTTTACCTATCCTTGCCTATGACGATGGCGATACACCAAAGAATAATCTTTTTGTCATGCAAGAGTTCGAAGATCAAGTTTTTTTGCTTAATGAAACCTTCGTGTCTAAAAAACTGACTTCATTCTTTAAAAAATCTAGAAAACCCTTTTTTGACGGGGTTGCCTATACCGCCAAAAAGATGTTAGAAATATCACATTGAATCCAAAAATACAGGAAACTGCCTATCACAGCCCTTGGCCATGGTGGGTTCAATTGATTTTGATGTGCTGGCGAATCACTTGGCTAGTCTGTTGTTCATGGACTCCGAAATTGTTGAACCCTTGGAGGATACTTATCCTTAAATTATTTGGGGCTAAACTTTCTGGCGTTCCATTCGTACATAGCTCGGCAAGAATTCAAATTCCATGGAATTTAACCATGAAACATCGGGCGTGCCTAGGTGAAAAGGCCACAGCTTATACATTGGGGAAAATAGTGATCCATGAAGGAGCGACTGTTGGCCAGGAAGCATACCTGTGCACAGGCACCCACGATTTCAATTCCTCTACCATGCAACTGATTACCCAAATCATTACGATTAATGCTCATGCCTTTGTCGGTGCTAGGGCAATGATTATGCCAGGAGTAAAAGTTGGAAAGAATGCGGTTGTGGGTGCAATGTCTGTTGTCACCCGCGATGTACCTACTAATCAAATTGTGGCAGGTAATCCCGCTCGTCAAATAGGATTAAGGTCACTTACTTAAACATGGAAATATCTAACAAAAAAGTATTAATTACTGGAGGGATGGGCTTTATTGGATCTAACCTTGCCCGACGGTTGGTACAACTTGGCAACTCTGTTACTGTAGTAGATAGTTTGATTCCAGAATATGGAGGAAACCTTAGAAACCTTCATGATGTAAGAGATCAAGTTGTAGTTAATCTTTCTGATGTCCGTGACCCTTTCTCGATCAATGAATTAATCAAAGATCAGGATTACCTTTTCAACTTGGCAGGACAAACAAGTCACTTGGATTCAATGGAAAACCCCTTCATTGATTTGGATATCAATGCTAAAGCACAACTATCGATACTCGAAGCATGTCGGCGAAACAACCGTAATATTCGAATTGTTTATGCCAGTACCCGGCAAATATATGGCAAGCCACGATATTTACCAGTTGATGAAAAGCATCCTTTGCAACCGGTTGATGTAAATGGAATAAATAAAGTTGCAGGCGAGCAGTACCATCTTCTCTATCAAAAAATCTACGGAATTCAATCTAGCGTTCTAAGACTTACCAATACCTACGGTCCAAGAATGCGCATTAAAGATGCTCGTCAAACTTTTCTCGGCATTTGGATAAGAAATCTTCTCGAAGGGAAACCAATACAGATTTATGGAGATGGATTGCAAAGAAGAGACTACAATTATGTGGATGATCTGATCGACGCCCTAATAATTTCAGCAACAGAAGACGAGGCCGTTGGCAAAGTTTACAACTTGGGTGCCTCTGATCCTATGAGCTTGAAGGAAACTGCTGAAATTATGTGCCAAGGAATTGAAGGAGGATCCTTCACTTTGGTACCTTTTCCAGAAGATCGTAAAGCTATCGATGTTGGTGATTTTGTCTGTGACTATAATTTATTCAGTTCTACTTTCGGATGGAAACCAAAAATAAGGTTTGGAGAGGGAATCAAAAGGTCACTCGAGTATTTTAAAAACGAAATTGAATATTATACCTAAACATATGATTCCCTTTATCGACCTTACTGATAGATATTATGCCCATATGGAAGAACTTAATGTATTTATTGAATGCGTATATATAGCTTCTGTTAGAAGTTGTTTTGATTCACAATAGTTAGATGGAGAAAAAACATGATAAGCGAATAGTTGTTCAATCGCTTATTGGCACAAAACAACTATCCTTTTATTTATGGTGCTTAAAGTCTCTAATCGAGTTTAGTGAAGATCATTTTGATCTCCATTTACACACTGACGGATCGCTATCTCAAACAGATGAAGATTTTATTCATTCAGAGCTAAACGGGACTAAAGTCACTATCTCCAACTCCACCCTTAATACAGATCATGTTCTTGACTGTCTTAGTGGTAGACCAAACTGCCAAATATTTCGGAAAGAATCGATTTGGGGAATTGAATTTTTTGAACCATTGTTTGTAAACCTAAAGGACCCTGTAAGTTATTACCTAGACGCAGATATTCTTTTCCTACAGCCTTTCGCAGGACTATTTAATCGATCGCAAACTGAAACTGGAGCTATTTTTCTTAAGGATACTCAATGGGATGCCTACTGTTTGAGACCATCGCATTTTATTGGGGACCATAAAAAGCCGGAAGTTGTTGAGGGAATTAATACTGGTTTAGTCTTTTGGGATAAAAGGGCAATCGACTGGGATTATCTTGAGTGGTTCTTAGGTGCACACCATCTGCATCATATTCCTGAATGGATCATGCCCACCGCCCAAGCCGGCTTGGCAAATCGATGCAATGCCAAGACTGTTTGCCCTAGGCAAATTACGAACCTTTATCCTAATGCAAAAATTTCTGATCAGACATTTGGTGCTCACTTGTATGGTTCCTACAGAAAAAATTGGATCGAAAAGCTCGAAAAAGATGAGAATCGCAATATCATTGAGACTAAAAATATAACTCCCTGTTTTCACGAATGTAGGAAACAAACTGCAATCGGTTATTCTATTAAACAAATCAAGAGATGGAAAAATACTAGGCTAAACCTTTGGTAAATGGCTGATTTATCACATGTAAAAATTTTGATGCTCGCTCCTTGCTTAGGAAAATATGGCGGGATCGAAAGCTTTTGCCTTACACTTTGTGCAGATATTTTAAAGAAAGGAGCAACCGTTCGTTTAATGCGAAAAAAAGTAAATGGATTTTGCTCAGACGGTTCCATTGAAAAAAATGAAGGTGAAATTGCATCTACTTGGTCGCTTAAATTAAAAGAAAACTTTTCGAGTCAGTATGTAGACCCACGAGATATTAAGATTCATCAGGCAATAAAAAATTGTGACCTTGTTCACTTACACAACCCTGTGCTGGAAGGGGTATGGTGGTCCAAAAAAGAAAAAAAACCTTGTGTAATGACAGTTTACAACTGGCGAAGGAAAGGATTCAGCCCCAGACTTCTTGCATGGGAATGGGCAGTTAGAAACGCCGACCGCAGGTGGTACATTTCAGAATTTGTTTGGAATACTTGGGAGAAAATTAGACGCAAAGGTAGCGAGAGATTACCGGTGGTTTCACAAATGCCTCAAGGAAAATGCCCTACTTATAAGCGCAAAGGCTTTTTATATATTGGGAGATTTGTTCCAAACAAAGGAATTCGGCTTTTATTAGATGCCTATCATCGCGTCTCGCCCAACCCGAAGATTTGGTCACTTACTTTAGTTGGCGATGGACCACTGCGAGATGAAGTATCCAAATTGGTTTCTGACAAATTAATTAAGGGCGTAAAATTAACTGGCTTTGTGAGCGAGTCAGAAAGACACCGATATACAAGAAATGCAAAGTGGATGGTAACCCCACCACACACCAATGAAGATCTGGGCCTTACCCCTTTGGAGGCAAGATCAGTTGGCGTTCCCTGCATAGCTACAAATGATGGAGGCGTTCCTGAAACTGCTGGAAAACATGCACTCTTTTGCAAACGAGGATGCGTGAAGTCATTGGCAAATCGCTTACAAGAAACCGTTGATATGTGTGAGGCTGAATATGAACAAAAAGCGTTGGCAACCAAAGAAGGGTTACAAGATTATGTTCGTCCACTTGATGAATATGCAAAAAATTATTTG
>JABGWU010000059.1 GCA_018645475.1 Opitutia bacterium | reverse complement strand
GAAGTTCGGCTTACCGGCAAGTCTGGCAATTCTCTTCTTCTGACCGATGGGCTGGCAGCTAATTTGACTAATGGCGAACCGGTTAAGCAAAAGCCCTTCAATCCCGAGCGGTTCCCTGAGGTAAGTGATGTCGTCAATGCTTCAGCGAGTACGGAGAATTTACGCTACTTAGAGTGGAAGAAATCGAGCATTAGAATTGCGAAAGACCCAAGATTAATTGCTTATTTTGATTTTGAAGACCTGACTAATTCTTCGCGCAGATTGAGAAACCGAGCAGTTAATGGATTAGGAAGTGAATACGACGGGGGAATAGTGGGGGCGAGAGTGACTGATGGTCGTTGGTCACAAAAAACATCCCTTGATTTTCGTTCCGAAGGTGACCGTGTGCGTTTTGATATTCCAGGTGAATGGGACGCTCTAAGTCTTTTTGCATGGGTTAGAATAGATGCACTTGATCGAGGACTAAATTCGCTATTTCTTACGGATCACTTTGATCCTTACGAAATTCACTGGCAAATATCAAAGACTGGCTATATTCACTTCTCAACTAGTCCGAGTGGAGTGGTTGATCTTCTCGAAAATAACAGACGGTTTTACTCAGAGAAGTTTTGGACAACTGCAGACAGTGGTAAGTGGTTTTTCCTTGCTGTAACTGCTGAGCAGGGCACTGGTAAGATTCAAAATTACATAAATGGTGAGCCAATCATGGTCGTGGACGGAGCACAGAGACATAAGGTGATTAAAAAGTTCAGAATCGGAAAATGTGATCTGGGTAATTGGAGTAAACCTATCAATTCAGGCTCCATTCGTAGTCTCAATGGTCGGATCGATGAGTTCGGAATTTTTTCTGCGGTGATGTCAGAAGATGAAATTGCAGGCATCTACAAAATTGGTAAACCTTATTAAAGGTGAATATCTTACTTTTAATAGTTTTTCTGTCTTTTGCAAACTTTGCTATTTCAGTTGAACCCAATGCAGGGGAAAAACTCTTTTCATTACACATAAAACCCCTATTTGCCGAGAAGTGTATGGCATGCCACGGGGAAGATCCGAAAAAGATAAAGAGTGAATTTGATATGCGGACCCGTGAATCAATGTTACGGGGAGGTGAAATCTTTGAAGATGAAGTCCTAATACCGGGACAGGGGGAAAAAAGTTATCTTTACATTCTCAGTACCCGGGTGGAGGAGGATTTGGAGATGCCTCCCAAGGAATCAGACAAACTCACTGATGAAGAAACAGAATGGATACGTCAATGGATTGATTATGGGGCGCCTTGGCCAAGTGATCAGCGAATTGCTGAGATAGAGGGAAAGTATGCCGAAGGAGATCGAGTGGTCACCTCCAAGGCACTGTCGGAGGATTGGCAGAATCGTAGATACGAGTCGGAAAAGTTATGGGCATACCGTCCACTAAAAGTTGAGGAGGTACCAGAGGGTAAGCACCCTGTGGATTGGTTTGTTAATAGAAAGTTGGATGAGTCTGGACTTGAGAAAGCTCCGGTTGCTACGGCTCGTGAATTGTACCGCCGCCTGTCCTTTGGGTTAACGGGATTACCTCCTTTGCCAAGCGAGGTGAGAGACTTTGAGAAAGATTTCAAAAAGTCCGAGAAAGCACTTTCATTATATGCAAGAAAGCTAATGGCCTCACCTCATTACGGTGAACATTTTGCCAGACACTGGCTGGATGTCGCACGCTATGCCGACTCTGGTGGTTTCGCCAATGATTATTCCCGACCCAATGCCTGGCGTTATCGGGACTATGTGGTCCGGGTATTCAATCAAGACAAAGCCTACAATCGGTTTATTATAGAGCAATTAGCAGGAGATGAATTAAATCCTGAAAATTCTGAGAATTTAGTCGCCACCGGCTTCCTCCGAATGGGACCTTGGGAACAGACTGGTATGAGTGTTTTCAAGGAAACCCGTCAACTCTGGCTTGATGATGTCACAGATTCAGTGGGCCAAACTTTCCTGGCCCATGCCATGCAATGTGCCAAATGTCATGATCACAAGTTCGACCCGGTTCCGACCCGTGATTATTACGGTATGATGGCTGTCTTTTCGACGACGCAGTTAGCCGAGCGCAAGGCGTCATTTCTTCCCGCAGAATCTAGGGAGGACTTTGATTCTTTTACTGGGCTAATTCAATCTAAGATTACATCTTACGATAGTCAGAATGCCGAGCTAAATGAAAAGATGAAAAGGCTGCGAAGAGAGGAGAAGGGCAGTACCAAGGTTGGAGACAACGGTTTGGACCCTGGCGACGAAGCGTCCCAGTCACGAATCTATAAAAACCTGATCCGTCATAAGATCGAATTGGATCGGGTAGAACCATTGACACATGCGGTATACACCGGAAAGACTATAGTCAGAAAAAGTGTAAAGGGTCGCCTCAATATGCCAGAAAACCCATGGCAGAAGGGTTATTTCGATCCTGATGTAATTTACAGCGGAGGAGATGTTTATTCAGAGGGTGGTGCGGTGGAGCCTGGTGGGTTGAGTGCTGCAGAGTCTCTTGGGGGTATGAATGTGAGTCCTTTTCCAAAAGGTAAAGGAAAGCGTCGCTTGGCACTGGCCAAATGGATCGTGGATGAAAGAAACCCACTTACTCCCAGAGTCATGGTAAATCGTATCTGGTCATGGCATTTTGGGCGGGGAATTGCCGGTAATCCAAATAACTTTGGTGGAACCGGTGAATTACCAACACACCCTGATTTGCTCGATTATTTGGCAGATTGGTTTATGCGAAATGAATGGTCGGTAAAAAAGCTGAACCATTTGATTTTAACTTCTGAAACTTATCGCCGAAGTAGCCGCCATCCTGATCCTAAATCCCTTGCGGAAAAAGATCCCAAGGGACAGTTATACTCACGTTTTCATCCGCGTCGTCTGGTTGCAGAGGAAATTAGGGATGCCATGCTGCGGGTCAGTGGAGAATTAAATTCCCGGGTTGGAGGAATTCCTGTTCGCCCTGATATTAATCCTGAAGTTGCTTTACAACCTCGACAAATCATGGGGGGCACCGCATCAGTTTATGAACCGGATCCACTTCCTGAACAAAGGAACAGACGCACTCTCTACGCTGAAAAACTACGAGGTTTGCGTGATCCTTTCCTCGAGGCGTTCAATCAACCGGGACCTGATGCTTCCTGTGAACTGCGTGAGTCATCCACGGTGGCTCCACAGGCACTGACTCTTTTGAATGCGGAAGAAGTGCAGGACCGGGCCCTCGCCTTTGCCGCTCGTCTATTAAAGGAGCAAAAAAATGAAGCAGCAGTTATTGAAAGTGCTTTCGAGCTTGCCTTGGGACGTGCACCCAGCAAAGAGGAGGTCGAGCTTTGTGCCGCACGATGGAAGGACTCAACGAGAGCAGAAGATGGGAAGAAACCAGTCGCACCGTTCTTCCCCCAAAAGATTAAACGAACTGTGATGGCTGAGAAAACGGGAGAGCCCTATGATTTTTGGGAATTTCTTCCATCGTCCGAATCTTACCACCCCGATCTGCAGCGCAGTGACACAGATTCCCGCACGCGGGGACTTGCTCATGTTTGCCTTGTACTCTTTAACTCGAATGAATTCGCCTACCTTGATTAGGTCATAACTCGGATACACTTTATGAAACAGCAAAACATGGTCGCCAATCTTACCCGCAGAGAGGCTCTCTATGGCTTGGGTACGGGGCTTGGGTCACTTGCATTTTCCTCCCTCGCACAGGCAGAGAACATTCATTCAGTTGGTCCCCATCACCCGGCCAAGGCTAAGCGTTGTATTTTTCTGATGATGGAAGGTGGGCCTTCCCATATTGATACTTTTGACCCAAAGCCTGAACTCAACACAAGACATCTCCAGAGATTTAAGCGTAATGGCGAAAGAGAAAGTGCCATGTCTTCTGGAGAACGGTATTTCGTAAAAAGCCCGTTTGATTTTCTTAAAGCCGGTAAGTGCGGAGCTGATTTTTCATCGGAATGGTATCATTTGAAAAATCATGCGGATGACATGTGTTTCTATCGTGGATGTCAGGTCGAATCCGTAAATCATCCGACTGCCTGTTATCATGTTAATACGGGTAACCGTTTTGGTGGAGACCCCGCAGTGGGGGCATGGGTGACTTATGGACTGGGCACGCTTAATGACAATTTGCCCGGTTTTGTGGTTCTTCCACGGACGAGTTATCCCCAGGGTGGTGCCAGTAACTGGTCGAATGGTTTTCTCCCTGCAGATTTTCAGGGTACGCCCCTTCGACCTGAGGGTAGTCCAATACTTGATCTTAACCCACCAACAGGAATGACACGCCAGGATCAGCGGCGTAACCTCGATCTCCTCGCTAAATTGAATGGCAAGCACTTCCAAAAGCGTCCGCAACAGGATGAGCTGAATACACGTATGTCGTCGTACGAACTGGCTTATCGGATGCAGATGGAGGTTCCGGGAATTCTAGATATTGCGGGAGAATCCGAAAAAACGAGGGAGGCATATGGCATAGGTGACAGCAAGACTGATTCCTTCGGGAGAAAATGTCTTTTAGCTCGCCGTCTTGTCGAGAAGGGAGTGCGTTTTGTTCAGGCCTATGCCGGAAACTGGGACAGTCACGATTATATTTCGCGTGCTCACGGCTCCCTTATACGCTCTGTCGACAAACCAATCGCCGCTCTTCTTGGTGACCTCAAAGCACGCGGTCTCTTGGAGGATACCTTGGTCGTATGGTGCGGTGAGTTCGGGCGTACCCCGGATAACGGAATAAGAGGTGGTGAAGCAAGCTATGGAAGAGATCATAACCCCAAAGCCATGACAATGTGGTTTGCGGGTGGTGGAACCAAAGCAGGGCATACCATTGGGGCGACCGATGAGATTGGTGCCGAGGCGGTGGATTGCGTCCATCATATCCGCGATGTTCATTGCACATGGTTGAACTTACTTGGGCTCGATGACAACAAATTGACTTACTACCACGCAGGTCGCTACAAGCAACTTTCCCAGTTCGGTGGCGAAGTGATCAATGAATTAATTGTGTAAGCAAGTGCGAAATTCTTTTCACTCAATGAAATGTCGTTCTTTTATTCGTAACTCTAGTCTACTTATTCTAATGAAATCGTGCAGAATCGGAGTTTTTCTATTCATCTCGATACAAATTTCAATAAGCCCGTTGCTTTTGGGGGAGAAACCGAGCGAATTACTATTCAGTAAATGGAGTGGCGAGCTAAATATTCCGGATCCTGTGGCAATTTCGTTTGACGAAAAGGGAAACGCTTACATTACGCAAACCCAACGCAGAAAAGTTCAGGATTTAGATATCCGTCAGCACCCCAAATGGATCGAAGACGATTTGTCTTTTGAGTCAGTCCGAGAAAAAAGGGCTTTTTATCGCAAAACTCTATCTTCAGCAAACCCTGATGCATTCAGACATACCCGAGATTTCAATGAAGATGGAGTCATTGACTTTAATGACTTAAAAGTTTTAAGCGAAAAGATATATAAGATTTCCGATACTAATCAGGATGGTGTGGCCGATACTATCTTGACCTTTGCTGATGATTTTAAAACAGAAGTTACTGGTATTGCTGCGGGTGTACTTTGGCACAATAATAATGTTTACTCCACAGTAGCACCGGATGTGTGGCGAATGCAGGATACTGATGGTGACGGAGTGGCTGACCAGAGGGAAGTAATATCCACTGGATATGGCTTGCACATTGCGTACGCAGGACACGATATGCACGGACTTACTATGGGTCCCGATGGTAGAATATATTGGACTATTGGAGACAAAGGATTATCGGTGACAGATAAAAATGGTAAGCAGTGGCATTACCCCAATCAAGGTGCGGTAATGAGGTGTGAGACGGATGGATCGAATTTCGAAGTATTTGCGCACGGGCTTCGTAATGTACAAGAGTTGGCATTCGATGAGTATGGGAATTTGTTTGGAGTGGACAACGATGCAGATAATCCCGGAGAGATGGAGCGCTTTGTTTACATTGCGGCAAACTCAGACTCCGGGTGGCGATGTAATTATCAGTATCGAAAAAGAGATTATAATCCTTGGATGGAGGAGGGGCTATGGAAACCGGACTTTGAAGGGCGTCCTGTTTACACATTACCACCTATTTGTAATTACAATGATGGCCCCTGTGGTTTTGTTTATAATCCTGGCACTGCACTGGGTATTGGTTGGGAAAAAACATTCCTGCTGACTGGAGCACCAAGGGGCGATCAATGGGCATTTCAGACAAAACCCATAGGGGCTGGATTTGAAATGATAAATTCCCGCTTAATCGCCAAAGGAAAGGCTTTGATTGGATGGAACTTCGCACCTGATGGCGGATTGTACGCAGTTGATTGGGCTGGCGGTTATCCGCTAAACCAAAAAGGGGCTATATGGAAACTTGATGTCAAGGATTCTCATAAACATCCGCTCCGTAATCAGACAGAAGATTTGATTGGGGATGATTTCACAAATTTGAAAGAATCTAAACTCCTTGATCTTCTGGCCTGGCCCGATCAGAGAGTTCGTCTGAAAGCACAATTTGAGTTGGTTGAACGAAAAGTATTTTCTGGTTCTGCAAGAACGGAATGGATAGCTCAGGCAAAGGAGTTGGCTCTCATTCACATGATTTGGGGCTGTGGTCAATTGGCTAGATCTGGGCAGATGAGTGGAGATGATATTGCAGACCTTCTTTCGGTTCCAGAAATCTCATCCAATCCAGAACTGCGATCACAGATTTTTCGGGTGGCAACCGATGTTTCATCTTTCCCTTCTGATTTAGTAGTTCAAGGAGTTAAAAGCTCTTCCCTGCGGGAACAATATTTCGCTTTGTTGGCATTCAAGAAACATGGTGTACGAAAAGACCTCGATTTAATTTTAAATTTGATTCAGGAAAACAATGGGCAGGATCTTTATATACGCCACGCAGCGATTGAGGCTTTAACAAACTTTAATGCGAAAACCTTAGGAATGTTGCACAAGCATAATTCAGTTGAGGTACAGCTTTCTGCGGTAGTGGCTCTGAGAAGAAATAAAGCACCGGAAATTTACCATTTTCTAAAATCGACAAGTGCTTTTGTATCCACCGAAGCTGCACTTGGCATATATGATGATTTTTCGATTTTGCCTGCAATGCCATATTTGGCTGAAGCTTTGGAATCTTCAGATAACAACACAAAAGCTTTTGTTCTTAGGGCTGTTAATGCTAATGCCAGAATTGGCAAAGCAAAAAATGCAGCTAGAATTGCGAAGTGGGTATGTAATGAAAAGCTATTAGATGAACAGCGTATATTTGCTCTTCAGCGATTAATTGAATGGCAT
>JABGWU010000058.1 GCA_018645475.1 Opitutia bacterium | reverse complement strand
GCACGTCTTGCTTGAAAGTCGGTGAAGTTGCTACAGCTCGAAACTTCGAGCCATCTTTTTTGTCCTGCTGCCCAAATCTCCAGGTCAAATTGTTTTGAATGTGGAAATCCAATGTCGCCTGAACAAATAAGTAGAACTCGGTATGGAAGACCGAGTTTCTGTAATAAACCCTCTGCATCAAGCCTCAAGGAGTCAAGTTCAGTAAAACTGTCATCTGGATGTGTCCATTTGACGAGCTCAACTTTATCAAATTGATGTAACCGATTTAAGCCTCGTACATCTTTTCCCCAACTCCCTGCTTCCCTTCGAAAGCATGGGGTGTAAGCACATCTTTTAACAGGTAATTGCTCGCTTGGGATAATGTCATCTCGATGGAAATTGGTAACCGGAACTTCCGCGGTTGGAATCAGATATAATTCCTCATTTTGGTCATAATACATTTGCCCTTCCTTGTCGGGCAATTGTCCAGTCGCTGTTGCACTTTGGGCATTTACTACAATCGGAGAGTGTATTTCTTTATATCCATTATTTGATGCCTCATCTAAAAAGAAATTAATTAATGCCCTGACTAGCTTAGACATATCGCCTAAATAAAATGGGTAACCTGCTCCCGCAACTTTAACACCACGGGGAAAATCGATCATTTGCCCAAACCATGGGATGTCGTAATGTGGCACGGCATTAGGGAACTCACCACCTACATCACCCCATGTGGAAATAGCTTGATTGTCGTCTTCACCTTTACCGTCAGGTACGGATTCGTGTGGAAGGTTGGGTATTGTAAGGAAGACATCTTGGAAGTTGTCATTTGCCTCCTTTGCGATAGATTCGAGCTCCTTTACCTTGTTCGCTAAGGTTTTCATCTCCTTTACCTTTTCAATGAACTCTGGAGAACCTTTAGGCAATTGAGACATTTCAGCATTGGTACTTTTTTGCTCCGCCCGAGCCTGTTCAGCGGCCGTAATAGTTTCTCTTCTCTTGGAGTCCAGATCTTGTGCGAGGTCAATATTACAAGAGAATTTCTTCCGTGCTACATGAAGCTTTAAGTCATCTAAATTATTTCTGAAATATGTAAGGTCGATCATTTTAGTAAAATATTCATATCATCAATCAAATGGAGTAGCGTCAAAATCATTATATTCACGAGACCATGCTTGCGAGTGTAGTCAATCTTGTTGAAAGATATTTATTTAAAGGGTAATGAGTAAATATGAAAGGTACAAATGCCATCAAAACATCTAGGCCATGCCCGATATCGGGTAGTAATGATGGACTCCTACTCGCATCCAAAGATCGCCACGGGAGGGAATTAACTAATGTAATATCCAGTGAGTCTGGTCTCATATTTGTAGACCCGGTACCATTCCATGATACAGAAAGCTTTTACAAGAATGATTACCGCAAGTCATACAAAGGTATTTCGGTCCCTAAAAATAAACATATTTATCGTGCGGGACAAAATGCATTAAAACGATTTGGGCTTATTAATAGTCTGATTGATTTCGGCGGAGATGTTTTGGATGCAGGTTCAAGCAGTGGAGAGTTTGTTTATTTACTGAAATCAAAGGGAATTAGTGCGCGGGGGATTGAAGCAAACGAAGGCTATGCTAACTTTAGTTCTCAAGAGTTAGGTATTGGGGTGGACATTCAAGCATTCTCCAAATTCTCGCCCAATGCCCAATTCGATGCGATTACAATGTTTCATGTTCTTGAGCATTTGGAGAATCCTGTTGATGATTTAACACATCTAACACAATTCCTGAAACCTGAAGGACATTTAATTATCGAGGTGCCTAATATTATGTACGGCGATATGGCATTTTCCAATAAATGGCATCCTGGACATCTCTTCTCATATTGTAAAGATACCCTCCGTGCTCTCGGTGTTAAGTTATCCATGCAAATAGTTTTTTGTGATACGATTACAGATGGTGGTAATCTATTTGCTGTTATGAAGAAAAGTAAAAGTTTACCCGTCGAGGAATTCCAATTCCCCAGCGCTGAAGAAAAGTTGAAATTACTTCATGAGCAGAAAATACAATACTACTTTAACCCTCTAAACTACATTAAATTTTCCAATAAGATTGCCCGTTCATTCAAAGAGAACCGCAAGACTAAGGGATTATCTGCAGCACAAATCCTTGGAAGTCTCTATGACTGAACTTTGATTTCAGTTAAAGTTGTTTCAATAGTTCTATAAACCGATTCGGTTGAAATATCTTCAATTTTTCTCGATGGGCTCGCAATTACTTTTGCATGCCCATCCTGTGGATAAGGTCCATATCTTTCATGCTCGGTAGGACCAAATAACGCGACTAATGGTTTGCATAACGAGGATGCGATATGGAGCGGTGCGCTGTCATTACTGATAACAATTAAAGAATTTTTAATCAACCATGGCAACTCGACTAATTTTACTTTGCCCCGCACATCAATACAGTTTTTAAAATTATCGCTTCTAACAGAGCCTGCAATAACAACATTCAAATTGAATTTTCTATTAAATAAATTTACTAAATCTTCGAAATTGGGCCACTCTTTTTCCGGTCTTCTGCTCTCAGGAAAAATTAAAATGTAAGGAGAATTTTGCCTTAATGAAAAGCTATCTCCCTTGTATATATGAGATTCTGTAAAGTCTAATGGTAGTGACTTGCAGGACTTTATTCCGAATAGTTCAATGAATGGTACCAATCTATCAATCGCATGCATTAACTTCTTTTTGGATTTCATACCAATACAATTGTAAAAGAGAGTTGAAAATTCTCTTCCGTCTGCTCTTCCGTATTTTTTTTTGCTTCTGGTGATTTTTGTTAGAACTGCACTTCTTAACAACCCCTGTAAGTCTAAGACATATTCGTATTTTTCCTCTCTTATTGCTTGGCATAGTTTTAGAAATTTCAAAAAACCTCCTCCTCGGTGAAATATATAATTTCTTTTTACTATTCCACTTGCATTCAGAATTCCTTCTAATCCACTTTTAATTACCCAATGGATTTCTATATTGGGAATTTCTCGGGCAAGAAGAGATGCAACCCGAAGAGAATGCACTACATCACCAAGTGATGAAGGTTTAATGATTAAAACCTTCATAATTGAAATGGTATTTGCATTCGATGAAACATAGGTTTTTATATGTTACATTTGTGGATTGATGGCGATACTGATTAAAGCAACTGGTTTTATTCTTTCTCTTCTGCCTTACGAGGTACTGGAGATTATGACGGAGTGCCTAGCCAGAATTTTCATGCTTATTCCTAGCCCACGTCGACGGGTTTTGCTTTCTAACTTACGGCACGCATTCCCTGACTGGTCATATAATAAAGTGAAAGCAACTGCGTTAGAATCTGCGGCCAGAATGTTTGAAATGGGTTTTTTCTCTCTTTGCTATCCTTTTATGACCAAGGATCAACTCAGAAGAACAGTTTTATACTCAAATGAAACTGAAAAGAAGTTAGCTCAATTAAGAAAGTCCGGGAAGCCTGTTTTATTTTTAATTCCCCATGTCTGTCTATTCGAGGCTCTTGCAACTTCCCCTTTCTTTCGACCACAGGGACGCCGTAAAATGGGTGCGATTTACCGCCCCAACCGAAGCCCATGGCTAGAAAATTGGATCAGGGAATCTCGCATTGCAACTGGACTTAAGGTTTTTTCAAGAAACACTGCTCTATTCGAGTCTAAAAGATTTCTCAGGGAAAAGAATTGGCTCGCTTTATTATTTGATCAAAACTCCGGAATACAAGGTTGTCATTCAAATTTCCTTAAGCGATTTGCTTCATTAAGCACCCTCCCTAGCCTGTTTGCTCAGTCAACTAAAGCCATTACAGTTTATTCATTCCCTAAAAGAATAGCTTTCTTTAAGACATCCCTTGAATTAACTGAACTTGAATGCCTTAAAAGCGAAGTACCTTTTAAAGCACATGAGCTTCTTGAGTTAAATATATTTCAGTATGAAGGATTACCAGAGTGGTTGTGGAGTCATGAAAGGTGGAAAACTCAACAGAATTATAGATATCACCTAAGGCACAGACATAAAAGATCAAATCTGCAGGACCCAATGCCTAGGACAACCAAATTTTGGATTAGGATACCAAATTGGCTCGGTGATGTTGTGATGACATTTCCTCTGATTAAAGCAATTCGGAAGGGTCGCCCAGATGCATCAATAGCATTAATTGGTAAAAGCATATTTCGAGAGATTTCTCTCAAGTTGAATTTATGTGATGATTTTATTGCCCTTCCATATGGAGGTGGTCGAGATGCATTTACTGAATTCATTAAAAAAAGATATGACTACCCGTCTTTGATTATTAATTTCGCTAATTCACTTCGGTCAGATTTAGAGTGTAGAGTACTTGGTGCTCCGCGAAGATATGGTTTGTTATTGCCAGGTAAATTACGTCCATTCCTTACCCATGCCTACCAACCCTCGAAATCTATCGTTAACGCTATTAATGAAACACACCAAGTTAATTTATGGGAGGGGATGCTCAATTACTTTGGGTTGGCAGAAGAGCTCGACTTGCAGCCGTATTCTTTAGGTTTACTACCATCGGAGTATTTGAGTATAGGTATCATTCCTGGGTCTGCGAACAATCCATCCAAGCGATGGTCTACAGGTAAATGGTGCTCCCTTATTAGAGAACTCCTGAATTTTGGTGACGGCTTAAAGGTAAATATTTTTGGCACAAAAGATGACTGTATTATTGCAGATGAAATTTGCAGCACTCTTGATGATAAAAATGTCCATAACTTGTGCGGGAAGACATCAATATTGGAACTGGGGAGGAATTTATCTGATTGTATAATGGTAGTAGGCAATGACTCGGGCGGAATGCACCTAGCCAATGCGCTAGGTGCACCAACTGTTGTTCTTTTCGGTCCCACAAACCCACTTGTTACATCACCATTTATGAATTCAACTATGAAAATCATTCGATCAAGTGGGAATAAAAAAAACGATGTTCTCGACATTGATGATTTGTCAGTTAATCAGGTGCTGGATGCTTGCGTCGAACTGAAACGATTATGAAAACCAAACCGTCCTTAAATGTTGCAATAATTGCAAGAAATGAGGAAGAAAACCTTATCAGATGCTTAGCAAGCCTCGAGGGTCTCTCCTGTGAAATCATCTTAGTATATAATGATTGCACAGATAATACGGTACATACTGCTAATCATTTTGGGGCAACATGCATAGAGCATTCATGGTCTGGATATATCGAGCAAAAGAATTTCGCCTTGTCTTGTTGTAAGCAAG
The DNA here is from genome assembly GCA_018645475.1 of Opitutia bacterium. Lineage (GTDB taxonomy): Bacteria > Verrucomicrobiota > Verrucomicrobiia > Opitutales > Seribacteraceae > Seribacter. Next base: position 1,705 of record JABGWU010000058.1, on the reverse strand, counting down.
AATGGATTTTATGCTTGGATGCAGATGAGGCTTTATCAGATGAACTCAAGGATTCAATAACTAAGTTCATGGCATCCGATGCGGAAAAATCAAAATTTGATGGTGCTTCTTTTAATCGATGTTCTTATTTTTTAGGGAAATGGATTAAGCATGGTGATTGGTATCCTGATACAAAGATCCGATTATCGAGAAGAGGGAGTGCCAAATGGGTCGGCAATAACCCACATGACAAGTTGAGGCTAGACGGATTGTGTGCATTTTTAAAAGGAGACCTCAATCACTACTCGTACCGCACGCTTAGATGCATCACAGAAAAGACTTTGCTATATTCTGATATTTTCTTAAAACCACATTCTATTAATTCGCAAATTAAAGCCTCACGGACATCGATTGTACTTCGCCCTCTTTGGAGATTCTTTAGGTGTTATTTTTTGAGACTGGGTATCCTTGACGGTTATGCTGGATTTGTAATTGCCTTTTCTACTTCTTACGAAGCAATGCTTAGGCATGGAAGACTGTGGGAATTTAAGCATGCGAAGGATAAAGAATCTGAAATAGTATGAGATTGTTTGCCGGTGCATTGAATAATAATCGAATTACAAGGTTTTTAAAAAACATAAGAAACTCCTTATTAAACTTCTATTTCCTTAGAAAAAAAGTCGTTTATTTATCGCCGCAAATCGAAGAGTTATTCAAGTCCCCTGCTTTAGTATTTTGTATAGCTTTTAACAAGCCAATTTGTATACAAATAATGATCAATTGTTGGTCAAGATTTGCCAAAAATACAACTCTCATTGTCGTGGATAATTCCACAGACATAGACTCTAGGGATGAAATTCGGGTTATTTGCATCTCAAATAACATTCACTATGTTAGTTTGCCAAAGAATCCCGAGTGGCACCCTAACCGATCACATGCACTTGCGATGAATTGGGTATACTATAACTTAACAAAAAAATTGAGCCCGAAGTTCTTTGGTTTTTTAGATCATGATTGCTTCCCGTTTGCTGAATTTGACCTTAATCGTAAGTTGAATAAAAAAGTAATTTATGGTGAAAAAAGAATTTCAGAAAAAAATCCCAAAATATGGAGTCTTTGGGCAGGTTTTTGTTTCTTTAACTACTCATCCATGGGAAATAAAAAAATAAATTTCACCCACAGTATCGAATTAGGTTTGGATACTGGAGGTAGTAATTGGAACGGTCTTTACAAATCAATTAAGTTTGAAGATCAGTGTTCATTTTCCCAAGTTTGCATGAATAATGAACTAAGACTTAACTTTAAACAAGATTTCAATTCCGTGATAGATAATTTCGTTCATATTGGTTCGGTTTCACATCAATTTAAGGGAAATGAGATCGATGAAGATCAAATTAATTTCTTTCTCGAGTATCTTGCAGATGAATTTATTAAATTAAGTTATGGAAGGTAAACTAAAAACATTTTTAAATAATTGCAAAAGACTAGAGGACGAATTTGCCGACAAAACACATGACGTAGAAAATGTTAATAGAGGTATTTTAGTATCTGAGGCTTTTTTCATACGCTCCATTATTGGTAATCTGAAAAATTTCCGAATTATTGAGTCAGGTAGAGCAATGGGACAAAGTACTTTTTTGCTCGGTAAAATTTTCCCAAACAATTCTATAATAAGCATAGAGATGTACAAACTCCATCCCGATGCTCAATTTGCATTGGATCGGTT
>JABGWU010000057.1 GCA_018645475.1 Opitutia bacterium | reverse complement strand
TATGAATTCGATGAATCGATTGCACTTGAAAACGATGAGTTTCTTGGACTAGCTCTTGATTATGATAATCAAGATTCTTTGTCTGAGAAAAGAATCAATTTATGGGTAAATATGATCCAATCGGAATTTAAGTAAATGTCGATTTTGAATAGTCTTAAATAGACGACACTTTAACAAAGCTCACAGCCGATTCCTATTGGCGTATTGTCCTATTGCCAGAGGGAGTGTTCTTAATCTTATTTTCGTATTCCTCTATCTCTGTTTGCTCCTCCTTCTTCAACTCTTCCCTTTTCTCCTCTGACAGATAAGGATGATCTGTCATGTTCATACCCATCTTTGAGACGACTTCCATTGCTTTTTCGTGGGTCATCTTGTCGATCATTTCTACATAGTTCTTAATCATAATAAGAACCAATAGAGATCAAAGTTTCAAGCTGTGGAATTATTCAGCGAGTCATAAAACTATACCGAACTTCCACCACTAATGAATCCCAGCGTTCCTCGCCAGGTGGTATGTCCTCTAAGATGAGGATCGACTCATCATACATCCCCAGCAATCGGTAACCTTCTGAACGGGAGAGGTGGGTGCGGAGGTACATGTGGAATTACTGCCCCATGTTGTAAAGAGCCTGCACTTCAGCGGCGGATAAGGCACGGTCGTAGATGCGAACATCGTCGATTAGGCCTGCATAAAAATTAGAATAATTACTGCTATGTCTTCCAATTCGAAAATTTGTTCCGTTTAAATTTCCTTTTTGATAAATTTGTTCGAAATTTTTAATTCCATCAGCAAAAAAACTTATTTTACTATCAAATAGAACTACTGCATGTGTCCATTGGTTAAGTGAAGCTGGATGTGATGTGTCAACAAATCCATCATGAAATCCAATCTGATAATTACCGTTTTTGGGACTGTATCCAATAATTAATGAATGGCCATATTGACCTGCTTCATCGCTATCCACAATTGAATGACTTCCTGAAATATCATGAGTATAAATCCAAGTTGAAATTGAAATTGGTAACGAATTGCTAGCTACCGAAGTTTGAACAAAATCATCCACTCCATCAAAGCTCAACGCCCCTCCAATTTCACCTGTGGTCCAAGTTGGTCCGTTAGTTAAGTTAAGATCATGTCCATTCCCACTTGAATCATAAGCAACCGTTCCGCTCCCTTCATCAAACTTCCACCAAGCGACTAAACCGTTAATTGGACCACTGTTATAGATCAAAATCTCATTTTGCCAAGATTCCACACTCCCAAAATCATTGCTCACCACCACAGAATAATTACCGTCATGGAGGGTAGCATTGGCATCAGATATATTAAGGGAGGTATTGGTTTCGCCTGTTAAATCCGCACCATCCTTTTTCCATTGGTATGTGAGGTATTTACCTTCAGCGGTAACGGAGAACGACGCATTTGTATCCGCATAAACCGCCTGAGCCTGAGGCTGAGATGTAATTTCAGGCTTGAGGTATTTGAGGATCTGTTCGCTCAAGTCGGATGTGGTAATCGTGTTACTGGCAATCTTGGATGAGGTCACCGACCCATCCGCCACTTCCGCCTGCACAAGGGGCGTACCCGCGGAGGCATTGCCGTCCTTGCGGTATAAGTCGTAGACACCTGCCACGGAGGCGTTTAAATCAGCGGCGTAGACTTTGTTGGAGTAGACTGAACCATTGTGGCCTGCAACAACATAGACGATGTCATTTAGTACGACCGCATCTGAATTGTACTTATTTTCAGGAAAACTTCCAGCATTTGACCATTGTTTTATTGTTGGGTCGTAGACTTCAATAGAATTTAAGTACGAGCTAGAATCTTTTTTACCTCCTCCCACATAGATTCTTCCATTTGCCACCCAAGCAACTGGGTAATGCCTAGCAGTTGTCAGTGATGCTTCGGCTTTCCAAGAATTAGTAGTTGGGTCGTAGCTCTCTACTTTGTTTGAACTAGTACTATTGTATCCACCTATTGCCCAAATTCGATTTTCGAACCATACAAGTTTCTTTGCATGTCTAGCTGTTGGCATGTTCGCTTTAGCAGACCATTGATTTGTCGAAGGATCGAAGCATAGTACTTGATTGATATTTTGACCAAGAGCATCATCAATTCCACCAACCAAATAAATTTTTTCATTAACAGTAATAGCGGTTGAATGACGGACAGGGGTGGGAAGACTTGGTCCATTTACCCATCCGTTGGAAGTTGTAAGATATATCTCTACGCTACTAGTAGAGATAGATGATGAATTTTTGCCCCCAATAGCAAAAAAATTTTCGTTTAGAACTGCTGATGCAACTCCCCATCTTTCAACTGACAAGGATCCAATTGTTTCCCATGAATTACTTTTGGGATCGTACCTTTCAGCAATATTCTTGGCTGAACCATTGAAACCCCCTACAAAAAAAATTTTACCATCCAATACCTCTGCTCCATCATACGCATACCTTGCCACACTCACGGAAGCCTTCTCTTCCCAAACCAATTCCTTGGGCGTTCCCCGCTGATATATAGAATATCCCGCAGGAGCAGACTGACCATAGGGTAAGGAAATTAAACTTCCCGCAACAATACCACTTCCTCCTGATCCATTCTGATCCAATTTGGCGGTGACTTCTGCAGATAAGCGGTTTAGTCCGATAGGGGCATTAAGCTGATTTTTTACATCCTGTGAGAGCATATCCAAATTGACTGAGCCATTAGCAATATTTGCCGAACCCGCGGAAAACGCATATGGAACGGAAGCAAAGGGTCGGTCAGGACTCAATTGCTGAAAGCCATTTACCCCATCACTAAACCACACCCTTAGCTTGGCATCTGAATGCTGAGCGAAGACCTGTGGATTAATCGCTCCCATGCCCGGTATTGCGGTATTGCCCAAGAGTAAAGAATACAAGCCACCACTCACGGAAGCTTTTACCGATGCCTGAGGCTCTGAGCCATTCACGCTTGTTCCATCATTACTCCAGTAGGTAATCTTGCCATCCGTATTAACGAGGGCGAATTTAAAGAGTCCTTCGCCTTCAAAGGGTTGTCCATTAACTGCAACCTGACCTGCATAGTTGAGAACTGGAGGAACAGCCTGAGCAGATAAAACCGCTACCAAAAACATAACTAATGCCTGCCCAATGAACTTCATGCTCTGCATGATTGTACAAAGCTATTGCCTTGTCAATCTATTGAGAGGAAGGGCTTATTATCTTATTAATAGCAAAATTTAGAAGTTTTTACATTGTCGCTTGCTCTTACATAAAGGGATACTTTTTGTAGAGGAGTGAAAAATTTCGGATTCATTTTGTTATTTCTTTTTTTTATTGTTTCAGCATTTGGAATAAAGCCAAATATTCTTTTCATTGCGATTGATGATTTGAGACCGGAGCTTGGATGTTACGGTTCTCCGATTGCCATGTCACCCAACTTGGACAAACTGGCTAGGGAGGGCAGGCGGTTTGACCGAGCTTACTGCCAGCAGTCGATATGCAGTCCGTCCCGTGCAAGCCTAATGACGGGTGTCCGGCCAGATGAAATCGGGGTAATTGAAAATACCGCTTATTTTAGGGATTTGAATCCGAATATCGTAACTTTGCCTCAGCATTTCATAAAAAATGGTTACGAGGCAGTGTATTGCGGAAAGATTTATCACGGAAGGATGACCGATGAGAAATATTCCTGGAGTCGAAAACCGGCACATAATTTATGCCCAGTCAAAATGAAATGGTTTCCGGGTGGGTATGCTTTACTTGAAAATCAGGAACTTTGGGCCACGAACAAGGAAAAGATGCTCGCAAAGTATGGCAAAGAAGGCTCAGGTGGATTGATTCATGGACCGGCCTATGAGTCCGCCGATGTTCCCGATCATGCCTACTCGGATGGATACAGTACCAGACTGGCAATCTCCACTCTGAAGGATCATAGGAATAAAAAACCGGATCAGCCCCTTTTTCTTGCCCTTGGTTTTAAGAAACCGCATCTCGATTTTGTAGCTCCAAAAAAATACTGGGATATGTATGACCGTGAGAAAATTCAATTGGCAAAACAAACGGACGAGCCAGTATATGGAGCATCGACCGGATTACATGCATCCTTTGAATTGAGAACCCGCCACGGAATCCCCAAGAAAGGACCCATAGGACCGGATTTAGCCAAAACTCTTCTGCATGGATATTACGCCTGTGTTAGTTATGTTGACGCTCAGATTGGATTGATGCTGGAGGCTTTGGATGAGGCGGGTATCCGAGACGACACCGTGATTGTGGTCTGGGGCGATCATGGTTGGCACTTGGGAGAAATGGGTATCTGGGGAAAGGCTACGAATTATGAAATTGCTACCCGCGTACCTTTGATCGTTTGGACTCCCAAGATGAAGCAGAAAGGAAAGGGGACTAATGCCTTAGTAGAATTGGTTGATCTATACCCAACCCTTTGCGACCTTGCTGGCTTGTCCAAACCCAAGCACTTGTCGGGAAAGAGTCTGGTTCCCCAGATAGAAAACCCCGATACTAAAGGCAAGAAATTTGCAGTCAGCCAGTTTCCTAACCCGGCACTGCGGGAATGGGCGGCAAATCCTTTATCGCCTGGGATGAGGAAGACATTTTTTGGACCCCTGATTGAAGAGGTGGAAAACCGAATTAGGAAACAACAGGGAAAACGGTGGGACCGGGAACTTTTTGAAAATCATTTGATGGGCTACACTATTCGTTCAGGCAGGTATCGCATGGTTGCCTGGTTGGATTACCGGGATGTTGAGGCAGAGCCCTTCTATGTTGAATTATATGATCATAGAAAAGACCCAACGGAGACACGAAATATTGCACATAAACTTCCTTCCAAAGCACAGGAGTTGTTGAAAAAATTACGAGATAGTGGGATTGGAGAAAGGGAGTGAAATTGATGAAATTAAAAATATTTTATATTTTTTTGACAGGATTCTTTTTTATACATGGGGGCGAGAGGCCCAATATCGTTTTGATCCTAGCCGACGACATGGGCTATTCCGATCTCGGTTGTTATGGCGGAGAGATCATGACGCCCAACCTGGATCGCCTGGCCAAAAACGGAATTCGCTATACCCAGGCATACAATACATCCAAGTGTTGGACTACACGGATCAGTCTGCTGACCGGCTTGTATCATCACCGGAGTGATCGAAATTTCGAGAACACAGCATTGGTTGGAGAAATTCTTAAGCCAGCGGGTTATTTGACTTGGTGGGCAGGCAAGCATCATGCTGGGTTTAACCCACACGATCGTGGGTTTGGTTCAGCAAAAAAAAGAACCCTGGCAATTGTATGATTTGAAAAGAGATCGCACTGAAACCCAAAATCTTTCATTCAAGTTCCCGGAACGGGTCAATCAAATGAAGAATACTTGGGAAGAATGGGCGAAAGATATTGGTATCAAGATAAGTACTAAAAAAAAGAATTAATCCAAAGAAAATTCAGCTACAGCCGGATAGTGATCAGATAGAAGGTCTGTTTTTGGATTTACTAAATACTTTGCAAGCTTACATTTTTTGGAGAGTTCACTATTGGCAAAGAAATAATCGAGGCGGCGGGCTGGACCATTATCTTCGTTAGGTCTTAACTTGGTGGGAAATGTACCAATAAACTTTTCCCTTCTTTCGGCAATAAGATCCGAGTATCCAGCCTTTTCAAATTTGTTAAGGTGTGAATAATCGAGCCGATCATTCCTAAGATTTCGGTTGCTTTTCCATCTTTGATCCAGTCTGCGAAAAAAAGGTATGATATCGGTAGTCTGATCATAATATTTTTTATCATGTTTGGAAAAAGTATTGAAATCACCCACCAGGAGGACGGGTTCCCTTGTTTTGTGGTTCTTCAGGGTTTTGAGGAGCAAATCAATTTCCCGGTGCCTAATTTCCCAGTGCCCAGGATGTAAATGAATGACATATATCTGAAGGCCTCCAGTTTTACAGGAAAGCATTCCGTGGTGATAGCCATGTGTTATTTTTTCTAGATTTTCAATGGGAAATTTTGAGGTAATTCCGGTTGGAAATCCATCTTCTTTTAAAAGGGCAGTGTGAGCGTGCCCCCATGACTTGGCATCTTGTGCAAGCTTATCTTCAGTGTACCCGTTTAGTTCCTGTAATGCCAAGATATCGGATTTTAAAGAATTAACATAAGCTAACCAGTCGGATTTACGTTCCGGTTTTTGGGTGAATCCATACCAAACATTATAGGTCAGGACGCGAATTTTTTTCTCTTTTTGAGTTTCACAGAAGGTTGAAAGAGGAAATGAAATGGAAAAAATTAAGAGAAAGAGAAAAGAATAAATGTTCATTTTTAAAGCTTATGAGTTGTAGACTGGAATGAGCAAATCTCATTTATTGAAGTACTTGATTTAAAACTTTCAGAACATGAAAGTGTTAAGTCAGTGAAAATAATGAATCGATGAACATAGCTCCTTGAGAGTTCAGAAAAACGATTGAGTATTGTGAAGAATTTTGGTGTGAATCCTTCGGATGATCATGAAAAAACGAATTATTTATATTTTTTCAATTCTTTGCTTACTTATTCTAAACTGTTTGGCTCAAACAAAAGAACCCTCCAATGCTGATGTTCGGTATAGTCAAGAATATGAGAGAAGTAAGTTGGATTTATGGTTGGCAGAGTCGAAAAAGCCAACCCCTCTGGTGATTAATTTTCATGGAGGAGGTTTTAAAAATGGGGACAAAAGATCTTTTCAGGGAAATTCAATGCTTCGTAATCATTTACCTAAAGGGATTTCTTTTGCCAGTGTGAATTATCCATACATTGGGCAGGTTGAAGGAGATCATCGGAAACTGCTCGAGCATTGTGCTGAATCGATAAAATTCATTAAGAAAAATGCAAAGAAGTATAATATTGATGAAAATCGAATTTCTGTAATGGGGAATTCTGCGGGTGCATTAATCACCTGTTTTATCGGACATGCCCAAAAACTGGGAATTTGTTCAATCTATCCGATTCAGCAACCCAAAGGCACACCTTTCTTACTGCCTCTTGTTCGTGTAGATGGACCACCGATCTTTGTGTATAACCGATCTGGACTGAATGATCAGATACACCATCCTAGATTTGCAGTTATGTTACAAAAAAAATGTGCAGAACTTGGACTTGAATGCATTGCCTATGGTGTGGAGGGTTCTGGTTTGAGACCCTTGCCCAAGGAAAAGAATGCAAATGACCTTGCGATGAAATTTTTTAAGAAGTCCTGGAAATCCAAAAAAAATGAATAAAAAAATTACAATCAGTCCAATCGGTTCACGCGTTTCCAAATGGGGTGAAGGTCCAATCTTTTGGAATGATCATCTATTATATGTAGATATTGAAGGGCATACGCTTATTCGATTGAATCCTGAAAGCGGGGACGAAGAAGTTTGGGAAATGGGAGAGCGGATCGGTACGGTGGTTCCACGGCAAGCTGGAGGTTTTCTCTGTGCAGGAGATTCCGGGATCTATTCCTTTGATCCGTCTACGAGTGAGAAAGTAAATGTAGCTGATCCGGAAGCGGGTAAAAGGCCCGATAATCGATTCAATGATGGAAAGTGTGATCCATCCGGAAGGTTTTGGGCCGGCACAATAAGCACGGTAAAAAAGACAGGCGATGCCAACCTTTACATGTTGGATACGAAGGGGAACATAAGTTTGAAGGTAGATGGAGTGACTAATTCAAATGGTATTTGTTGGAACGCGGAAGCAACGGTGATGTATTATATTGATACTCCCACTAAGAAAATCATGGCATATCCTTTTGATAATAGTTCGGGGGTTATTTCTGAACCATCTTTGGTGGCTGATACAGGGGTTCTTGATTTAGATGGATCTCCGGATGGTATGACGATTGATTCGCAAGGCATGCTGTGGATTGTAATGTGCCATGGTGGAATGGTGGTGCGAATTAATCCGCAAAGTGGAGAGCTGGTACAAAGGGTTGATGTTCCATGTGTGGAAACAACGGCTTGCGCATTTGGTGGAACAAACCTAGATCGCTTGTTCATAACCACAGGTGTCCATAAGTCTTTACAGGAAGAAAATGCAGGGCAAGTTTTTGT
>JABGWU010000056.1 GCA_018645475.1 Opitutia bacterium | reverse complement strand
CGCTACTCTCAGTGTGGTCAGAGTCATGACGAACATAGGTCGAACTGGTTTTAGCAGTTGGAATCGCGGTGCTTCCATTTATCTTAACAAAGAAATGAACCTGAGAGCGAGCATTGGCTGCCCTGTTTGCTTCTGCCACAGGCCCAGTAAAAGAAAGGAAATAATCTCCCGCTGATTTCACCTTCAGGCGTGTTGGAGTGGAGGAATTAAAATCAAACGCAGTCGTATCATAATCCAGTTGACTCCATTTGATCGCCTTCGAGGTACCACTAGCAGCGGGAACCACGGTGGTATCGTCCGAGAAAGCACTTCCCTTGACTAGAGCACCTCCCTCGACGGCAGCTTCAAGCGTTCGCTCAATGGGCAGCACGAGCAGGACTCCGAATAGTGTCGGGAAGACCCAACTAAATGTTTTAAAATTAAGAATGTATTGGTTGGCTTGCTTCATTGGAAGTAGTGGCTGCTTGTTAATTAAAAAATTTCGCATTAGAAAACGGATTGAAGTACGCGGTTGTGTGCGCGTGCACACATGACTTTAGGTTTAAAAGTTCGAAAGAACCCAAAATTTTGAACGAAGACACCCTGCCACCTGTAAAAAGGTGAAACAATAAAGGGACTGTCTCTAAACGATTAATCTAAGATTCGGGCTAAAATATGCTAAGGTTACAGCATATATTAGTGTAGAATCACAATTTAATACGAAAAAACAAGTTTTTATTAAAACATAAAACACAAAATGTTACCAACCATGAGTTTAAGAATAAATAAAAATGTGATTTATTTTATAAAAAACAGCTAAACAACTTAATTAACAATAAATTAATCACAAAAAAAGAAAACTTCGAAGTAAAGGGTTAAAATGAAAATTCAGGGGATTTGACGGAGTAATTTGGTCAAAACCTTACCGGGTCCGCATTCGATAAATTCTTCTACTCCATTTTGCCTAAGTCCCTGGATCACCTCGGTCCATCTGACTGGGCTAAATATTTGTTTGATCAATAGTTCAGGAATGGATTCCGTAATCAAATATGGCTGTGCTTCAACATTTGAAAAAACAGGAAATTGAGGAAGGGAAAAAGTAAAATTTTGTAAAAACACGGCAAATTCGGCCGCAGGTTCATTCATCATACGGGAATGGAAAGCACCGCTTACTTTTAAAGGTACCACCATTCGGGCTCCACTATCTTTTAGAGGAGAAAGAACTTGAGTGATTTGTGAGGCAGGTCCAGAAATAACGATTTGTCCTGGAGAATTAAAATTAGCGAGGTCAATTTGGTCTGCACCCTGTTCATCCAAAACAACAGAAATTTTATCAGCATCCATACCGATAACCGCAGCCATTCCACCACCCGAAACTTTAGACATGATTTCTCCCCGTTTGGCCACCATCTGCAATCCATCGGAAAAGGAGAAAGCACCCGCACATTGAAGGGCTGCAAATTCGCCTACGGAATGACCAGCTGCGAATTTCGGGGACTTACCTTCTTCAAGCAATGCTTTGGCTTGTAAGCAACTAACAACATAAAGAGCAGGTTGGGTAAAGTTGGTAAGGTTTAGGTCGGTTGCGTCTTCCCGTGAACATAATTCCACAATAGAGTAGCCAAGAATTTCATCGCTTTGTTCAACTATGTTTGGAAATCGTGAAAATAATTCGGCCCCCATGCCAACTGACTGGGAACCTTGACCGGGAAATAAAAATGCTGTGCTCATAATTTCTAAATAAGTATATTGTAATTGCGAAAAAGAAGGGAGGATACTACCAATGGGATATCTTTTTTTACTGAACCCACTCAAAATGCAAGAACATCTGATCATCGATGGAAATAATGCCTTGCATGCAATTCCAGATTTATCCAAAGAACTGGCCCAGGACCGGAACTTGGCTCGTGATAGCCTGCTTCGTTTTCTTGAACCCATTCAAACGGGGGAAAATTGTCTTTTAACTGTTGTATTTGATGGAAGAGGAGGTAAAGGAAGAGTATATCAACACGAGGGAGTAAAAAACTACACTGTAATTTATTCTTCATCCGTTCAGGGAGCAGATGGAGTAATTGAAAGAATGCTCCTGGCAGCCAAGTACCCTGAAAGAATTTCTGTCGCAACCAATGATAGCCTAATTCGAAATTGTGCATATGAATCTGGTGCATCCACCATGCGAATTGAAGAACTTATTAAAAAGCTCGACAGTGCAATTGACCGAACACGAATTAAATTGAATCAAAAACAGGGCGGAAAAAGTGGTCCGTTTTCAAATAAAATTTGTTTTCCCGACCGCAATCAAGGAGAGAAGTGAATAAATGCGAGATACTCAGATAGTCAGAGAAGTCCCGGGATTATACGGCTCCATAAAGGTAGATGAAAAAACAATTCAAAAAATTTGGGACGAACAGAATTTTAATCAATTAAAACTCAAGACAGAATTAGGGAAAAAGCTTAAAATATTATCCCCGGGTACTTGGAATCAGTCTGAAGAGGGCCCGGATTTTAAAAATGCTCATTTACTTCTCGACAGGAAAGAAATTAGGGGAGATGTAGAAATTCACTTCCAGGCAGAAGATTGGTTTTATCATCAACATCATAAAGATCCCAACTACAATCGGGTAATCCTGCATGTTACGCTTTTCCCGCCTAAAGAAGGGGCGAAGCTAATACTAACCAGAGATGGAAAAAATATCCCTCAACTCTCCCTTTTACCATACCTTAGGCAGAGCTTGGAAGAGTTGCTCGAAGCTGAAACAGTTGAATTGCTCGCTGGTTATAAATCAACCCTGCCCATAAATTTTCAGTCAACGGGAATTCTCGAAGAAATAAAGAATCAAAATTACCAATGTGCACAGGATCGATGGCTCCAAAAAAAAGCTTTTGCGAGGAGAAGACTTGCCCAGGGGAATCAAGAAGAAGTTTTTCATCAATGTATCCTTGAGGTGTTAGGATATAAAAGAAACCGGGTGCAGATGTCTCAATTGGCACAGTCTTTTCCCACGGCATACTGGAAAGATGGCGGGGCTGAACCGAAAGAGGTTTTTGATTCAGTCAGCAATTGGAAAATTCGCGGTCTTCGTCCAGCGAACCATCCCCGTATTCGATTGGAACAATATGCGCAGTTATGGAAAAAAAATCCAAACTGGATTGAATCGTTATCAGATCTCAATATCCCCGGGTCCAACACAGGAAAAGTACAGTGTCGAAAAAGCCTTGAAATTGCTAAGCTAAATACCAAATGGAAAAATACAGTAATGGGAGGGGTTTGGGGTGGCACCCGAATTAATACCCTATGGATTGACGCATGCTTACCTCTTTTATCTGAAATCAAACAAGTTGATTATTTCGAAACTTGGTTTTTTTGGTACGCAGGAGATTTCCCCAGAATTTTACATAAAATTACTCAAGAAGCAAAGATTGCCGGGCATTCCAATAACTCCCCATTCTCAAACGGTACCCTTCAGGGTGTTTTTGGATATTGCATTAAAAATCAAATTTTTGGATAACATAACCATCATGTACAAGCTATTCTTATCGATTGGCTTGCATCCATTCATTTTATTAGCCTCCAGTACATTATGATTTATTGCCTCAACACCAGCACAATTAAACCACAAAGCCTGATGGATAAAATCCGATTGGTCGGAGAAGCGGGATACGATGGAATCGAGCTTTGGCTCAATGATGTATGGGAGTTTGTGGCACGCGGGGGCGAAGTAAGCGATATTGAAAAAGCAATTGCAGACCACGGTTTAATGGTTCCATCCGTTATTGCAATGAGACAATGGGGAGACTTTGAGGGTTGGGAGCATCAACTGGTTTTGGACGAGGCTAAAAGACGGTTTGCGTTGGGCGCACGATTGGGTGCACCTTTTATTGTTGCGACTCCTCCTTTAGAAAATCCAAGAACAGAGCATTTACCCGAGCGATATGCGGAGCTCCTTGAAATTGGAAGACAAGAGGGAATCCGTCCGACTTTTGAATATATTAGTTTCTTCAAATCTGTTCATACCCTTAAAAAAGCATGGGAGATTGTACAAATTGCGAATGATCCGGATGCCACTTTAATCCTCGATGCATTTCATAATTGGAATAGCGGATCGACCGAGTCTGAACTTCGTTCTATTCCGGTAGACAGGATAAGTCATTATCACATTGATGATGCGGATCCATCCAAACCGGCGGGAACACAAACTGACCCGGACCGTGTGATGCCTGGTGACGGGCAGATTGATCTTAAGGCTGAAATTAAAGCCCTAAAGGAAATGGGTTATGACGGAACGGTCAGCTTGGAATTATTTAACCAGAAATGGTGGCAATTAGACCCGATGGAAACCTTGAGTTTGGGTCTTCAACGAATGAAGGAGCTTTTTGAAAATTAATCCGGACAATATAAAATATTCTAAGGAATTCAGTCCAATCTCGTCTTTGTTATTGAAAATTAAAAATTCAGTCCAGGCACTCCATGGAAGTTCATTTATAATTTGTAATTACAAATGAGCCAAAGGGATAAAGAACTTCTATTGAGTGAATGGTTTGAAAAACTTGAAAAACCCTTAATGATTTACGCCTTTCAAATTGTGCATGACCGGACAGAAGCTCAGGATTTAGTTCAGGATGCATTTCTGCGGTTTTCAAGGCAGGAAGTGGAAATCCTCGAACCCAAAGCTTGGCTTTATAAAACACTTCGCAATTTATGCATATCTTTTTTACGAAAAAACAATAGACTACAAAGAGCCACGGATGAAGATCAATTGGATTTCCTTGATTCCATGAACAAAACAGTCGAAAGCAACTTGGTTTCAAACCTGGAAAAGAACGAAGCCATCGATCGAGTAAAGCACGGGATTTCACTTTTACCTGATGAATTGTCAGAAATAATCAAACTTAAATTTGAGAAACAAAAGAGTTACGAAGAAATATCTAAGGCCACTGGATTGAGTCCGAGTAATGTGGGGTATAAACTACACCACATCATTAAGGATTTAGCTCAAGAATTGAAGCAGGAAGGATTTTTCAAATGAGCAAGGAAACGAACATCGAAGACGAGCAAATAATTGCCTTTCTCCTCGGCGATTTAGATAAAGAACAGGAATCGCTAGTTAAAAATGCTTTAGTCGGGGATACCAAGCTACAAGAAAAAGAAAAGATTTTTGCAGACACTCTTCGATTGCTAGATCAATCCTGCAAGGAATCTATTCACCCAATCACAGGAGAAGATTGGAAATTGAGCGAGAGTCAAAAGGATAAAATTTTTGCCATTGAAACCCCTGATTTGAAAGAATCAAAAAATGACTTGAATGATCATTCTACTGATACAAAACAATCAAGGAATTTGCTTTTTTGGATTCCCCTTGGGGTGGCTGCCTGTGCTTTTTTCATCGTTATGGTAAGCGGACCAAAAAAACAAAACCAACTTCAAGTCGCGGTTCAAAAGGAAAGTGAAAGAATAAGTATAAGGAGTTTAGAAGCACCAAAGGAAGATTTAAATACAAAAGAAGAACTTGGTGGGTTGAGCGAAGATACAGAACTAAAGCAATTGTTAAACAACCAGGCACAGGAGGGAATAAACCGTGAATTAATCGCAAGGACAACGGGTGATGTCTTAGCTATGAACGAAGAGTTAAAAAAAGTACCTTTGACTGCAGGAGAGTTCGCGATAAACGAATCTCGTCCTGTTCCAATGAATTCTCGTGGTTTCAAACAAAGTGAATATCTGGGAGATGAATTTAACAATGATAGATCAGTTACACCGGAAAAAACAAAAAGTAAAAAGAATATATTATTCCCTGGCTCAAAGATTACAACTGATAGTATTACTCAAGATAATCTGCGCAGCAATCCGTCAGTAGTACCGATGAATAGAGCAGAAGCAAAAACAGCGATAAATTCTAAAAGTGATCTTGAAGTTGAAAATTTGAAAAATAGTAAAGAAAACTTTGTTCCGAAATTAAAGTTCGAATATAGTGCGATTGCCAAAGATAAACAATTAAAGGATCTCCCCGTAGCGGAAATGGCGGAAACGGAGGTAGAATTTGCATTGAATTCTAGTAAATCAAGCCTAGGAGTTATTGCGCAAAAGGATTTATCGGATAATAAACCCGAACAACAGTTGAGACTTGGATCATCCTTGCCACTAAAAAAGGCCTCTGAATTAGACTCTGCCTCCAAAACACAGGATATTGAGAATATTCAAACTATGATAAAGAAAAATGGATATGATCGTATTGATCTTTCAAAATCGGTTCATCTGTTTACACCCAAAGCAAAAGCCTTGGGGAAGGTTAAAATTGTTAGTAGAACAAATCAAATGATTGAATTGTTAAGGCTCCATGAAACCAGACTTGGAAAATCGGCTTTATTGAGCGGAGAAGATTATCAACTGCGCTTTTCCTCTGATAATGAACCCGTAATTATTTTAGTTGGAAGCTTAAATAAAAAGGATGAGGTGAAGGAAAATTTAAGTAACCTTCATGAGCTTTCAACTTATTTTTTCGAGATCAAAGAGGCCTGGGAATTGGACGAAAAGGAAATTCGCAAACCCTACAACCTTAATAATCCAAGGTAAAGACACTGAGCATAAGGCTTACACTTACAAACTGTGTAATCCTCTTCCTTCTACGGAAAGAGCTGCCTCTTTTAATGACTCAGAAAGGGTAGGGTGGGCATGAATTGTTCGAGCTAAATCCTCAGCTGATCCGCCATACTCCATGTGGGCAACCGCAGATGCAATTAATTCAGAGGCACTTCGAGCAACAATTTGAACACCAAGTAAACGATCTGTTTCAGCATCAGCAACCACTTTAACAATTCCGTCCGTTGCACCTGTTGCCAAGGCTCTGCCATTAGCGGCTAAGGGGAATGTACCCGTTCGGACTGCAATTTGTTTTTCCCTTGCCTGTGCTTCACTCAACCCAACATTTGCAATTTCAGGATCAACATAAATAACACCTGGCACCATATCGTAATTCACATGCCCAGCCTGACCGGCAATTATTTCAGCACAGGCAACGCCGTCTTCTTCCGCCTTATGAGCAAGCATGGGACCGGGAATCAAATCACCAATTGCCCGTACGCCAGAAATATTTGTACAAAAAGCAGCATCAACCAAAACGCGTCCTTTATCATCTGATTGAACACCAAGTTCATCCAAACCTAATCCATCAGAACAGGGACCTCTGCCCACAGCAACAAGAACACGATCAGCAGAAATCTCACTCGTTTCGCCATTCACTTCAAGCGATAATGTGGTTCCATTTTTGCTATTTTTAGACGCAGTAACTTTGGTGGAAAGTAAAAACTTAAGTCCTTGTTTTTCCAAAATCCTACGGGCAACTTTAGCCACATCAGGATCAAGCTGCGGGCAAATTTCGGGAAGAAATTCAACAATGTTTACATCTGCACCTAATCTGGACCATACACATCCGAGCTCCAACCCAATTGCACCACCACCAATTACAACCATTTTCTTTGGCACTTTTTCAAAAGCAATGCCATGGTCACTATTAACGATTTTCTTTCCATCAAAAGGAAGGAATGGCAGTTCAACTGGCTTGGACCCTGTTGCTAGGATAACTTCCTTCGCACTAAAAACAGTGCTGGATTTTGATGTGCTTACTTCAACTTGACCATTGGATAAAACCTTAGCTGCACCTGAAATAATAGTAACTCCCTTCTTCTTAACCAATGCCT
This sequence comes from Opitutia bacterium, assembly GCA_018645475.1. Taxonomy (GTDB): domain Bacteria; phylum Verrucomicrobiota; class Verrucomicrobiia; order Opitutales; family Seribacteraceae; genus Seribacter. The sequence continues at coordinate 5,730 of JABGWU010000056.1, read as the reverse complement.
GCACGCCTTTACCCAACTGATCAACAACCGCATCCTTTTTCTTCATCAGTTTACCAAGGTCATGGCTAATACCCTTGGTTACAATTCCGTGTGAATCAGCAGAATGAAGAAGTTCGTGATAAATTTCGGTGGAGTGAAGGAGAGCTTTACTGGGGATACACCCCACATTAAGGCAAGTTCCTCCGAGCCTCGGATTCTTCTCGATTAGGCCTGTCTTTAACCCCAGTTGGGCACAACGAATGGCACAAACATACCCGCCAGGGCCAGCACCCACTACAAGCACATCAAATTTTTCATCTTTGCCCATAATTTAAATCCCCAGGGCCAAGCGAGCCGGATCCTCCATAGCCTCTTTCAGTTTAACTAAAAAAGTAACTGCCTGTTTACCATCAACCACGCGGTGGTCGTAGGAGAGGGCAGTGTACATCATGGGACGAATCACAACTTCTCCATTGATCGCAACGGGGCGTTCTTGAATAGAATGCATACCTAGGATACCACTTTGTGGAGGGTTTATTATAGGAGTGGAAAGAAGGGAGCCATAGATTCCACCATTAGTTATGGTAAAACATCCACCCTGCATATCCTGAAGGGTGATACCTCCACTCCGGGCTTTCTTTGCGTAATCAACAATAGACTGTTCAATTTCAGCAAAGCCCAATTGATCACAGTCTCTTAATACCGGAACTACGAGGCCTTTTTCTGTACCAACTGCAACCCCGATATCAAAATAATGATTCTCAACCAATTCGTTTCCTTCCATACGGGAATTAATTTGAGGAACCGCACGAAGCGCATGTACCACGCCTTTTACAAAAAAGGACATGAATCCAAGTTTTACTCCATTTTGTTTTACAAATGAATCCTGATGCCTCTTACGGAGTGCCATAATTTCGGTAAGGTCCACTTCATTAAAAGTGGATAAAATTGCAGCTGTTTGCTGAGCTTCAACCAGACGAGAAGCAATTTTTCTACGTATAGGAGAAAGAGAGCGGCGGGTACTTCGACTATCAGAATCAGGGGAAACGGAAGGAGGAGTGCTTTTGGGTTCAGCCTGCACTTGCTTGGGAGCATCAATGGATGCTTTTTGTGCATTTAGCACATCCGCTTTTGTGATTCGCCCATCCTTACCACTTCCAGAAATAGAAGCGGGATCAAGCTTGGTTTCCGCCAGGATTTTTCGCACAGCGGGAGATAAAGGAATATCCTCTTTAGGTGAGTCAACGATTTCGGCCTTCTCCTCCTTTACAACAGCTTTTGTTTCTTCTGCCGGAGTAGTTATGACCTCAGGTTCAGGGGCTACCTGCTGAACCTCTGTTTCTGCATCCTCGTTTTGTTCAGGTTTTGAAGGGGCAGGTTGAGCAGCAGATTCATCGATACTTGCAATGGTTGCGCCGATTTCAACTTCATCTCCCTCTTTGGCCAAAAACGAAATAACTCCAGCCACTTCGGCTAGGCCTTCCTGGGTGATCTTATCGGTTTCCAATTCATAAATTGGTTGATCAATTTCGACATAAGTTCCTTCTGCGACTTTCCAGGACGACAGAACTCCAGAAGAGATTGATTCACCAAGCGCGGGAATTTTTACTTCAGTTGACATAATTTATAAAGTTAAGAACGAGTAATTTGAGTTTGATTTAAGGCATCGGCAACAAGTTCTGCCTGTTCAATTTTGTGCAAAGTTAGTGAACCAGTGGCTGGACTGGCAGTTGGCGTGCGCCCAGCATAATGTGGGCGGCGACCCAAAGCTTCTTCCAGGATAGGACATAAAAAACTCCACGCTCCCATATTTAATGGTTCTTCCTGACACCAAACCACCCGTTTGGCCTTGGCATAAGGTTCAATCACTTCCTTGAATTTCTCCATATTGAAAGGATAAAACTGTTCAACCCGAATAATGGTGGATTTTGAATTCCTTTGCCCCTCTCGGGCTTCCAATAAATCGTAATATACTTTCCCAGAACATAATATCAGGTTTTGAGTATTTTTTGCAGGGGTGGGATCTGGAAGAAATTCTTCGAATTGTCCACTGGTTAATTCTTTAACCTCGGATACACATAATTTATGACGAAGAAGACTTTTTGGGGACATTACGATCAATGGCTTGGCATATTCCTGCTTCTTTTGCCTACGCAAAGCATGGAAAAACTGAGCGGGAGTGCTTAAATTCGCTACTACGATATTGTCCTCAGCACAACCTTGAAGAAATCGTTCCAGACGGGCGGAACTGTGCTCCGGGCCTTGCCCTTCAAATCCATGAGGTAATAAGAGGACCAAATCTGAAACAGCTCCCCATTTATCCTCTGCACTCATAATAAATTGATCAATAATGACCTGTGCTCCATTTGCAAAATCACCAAATTGAGCCTCCCAAATGGAAAGCATACTTGGATAATCGAGTGAGTACCCGTAATCAAATGCGAGAACGGCAGCTTCAGAAAGTAGGGAATTATAAACACAAAATTGCCCCTGCCTATCCTCCATATTAAGAAGCGGTACATAACGGGTTCGATCTTTACTGTCATACCAAACAGCATGGCGGTGACTGAAAGTTCCACGCTCACTATCTTGGCCAGAAAGACGAATTGGAGTGCCGTCTAGCATTAGAGAGCCAAAGGCCAACTGCTCAGCAAAGCCCCAATCGATTCCAAGCCCGGACTTAAAGTTTTTGGCTTTTGCATCAACTTGCCTTTTAATTTTTGAATTTAAATTAAAACCTTCTGGACAGGTAGACAGTGCATGTACCACCTTTTCTAAATCTTTTTTACTAACCTTGGTTTCAACCGGAGAAAAATCATATGGAATTTGCTTAACCGCAACCGAACCTTCAAATGTGCTCGATTTTTTAACGGTTTTAACTTTCTCCAAAGAAGCATCAAGTTGTCTTCTTAAGCGTTTATGAATTTCTGCACATTCCTCTTTCTGGAGATCTCCTTCGCTTACCATCTGTTCAGAGAAAACCTTGGAAATTGAAGGCATTGCTTTGATTTTCTTATAAAGTAATGGCTGGGTAAACGCAGGATCATCCGCTTCATTATGCCCATGTTTACGATAGCAATTAATATCGATCACAACATCCTCATTGAACTTTTGGCGATAGGACAGGGCAAGCTCGGCCACCATTGCCACAGCCAACGGATCATTTCCATTTACATGAAAGATGGGTGCTTCAATTACTTTAGCTACATCCGTACAGTATAAACTGGAACGTGCCTCAGTGGCATCTGTGGTGAATCCAATTTGATTATTTACCACCACATGAATGGTTCCACCAGTACGGTAGCCAGGTAGCTTAGAAAAATTAAACACTTCAGAAACAACTCCCTGACCAGCCATAGCAGCATCTCCATGAATTAGGATAGGAAGTACGCGATTTCTCTCTTTATCACCGCGAAGCCTCTGACGGGCACGCACTTTTCCTTCAACTACTCCATTGACAGCTTCCAGATGACTGGGATTGGGAGATAGATGAATCACAACCTGCTGTCCACTTGAAGTGGTTCTTACCGATTCATAACCCAGATGATACTTTACATCACCACTTCCATGGGCACCATCAGGAACAAAATTTTCTGAAAATTCTCGAAATATGAATTCATGCGATTTCCCCATCACATTCGCGAGAACATTAAGACGGCCACGATGAGCCATCCCCATGACAATTTCCTCCACTCCTTCATCCGGGCACTTTTGAAAAATAGAATCGAGTGCTGTAATTAAAGTTTCACCTCCCTCTAAGGAAAAACGTTTTTGCCCCACATACCTTGTGTGTAAAAAATTCTCAAACTCTTCTGCTTGAACAATCTTCCTGAGAATCCTTAATTTTTCTTCGTGATTAAATGAATGCTGGTTCAGGTTTGGCTCGATTTTTGACTGAATCCAGCGCCTTTTTTCCGTGGTTTGTAAATGTAGGTATTCAACACCAATATTTTCACAATAAGTCTTTTTTAATCGATCTAAGATTTCACCAATCGACATGCGTACACCACCTAAGTAATTTCCGGTAAAATGAATTTCATTTAGATCATTAGGTTCAAAACCAAGCCTTTTGAGGGTTAATCGAGGGTTTCCTTCAACATTATCTCGAAGCGGATCAAATGTTCCCTGCGTATGACCGATGTCCCTGAACGAGTATATCGCACCGTAAAGACGGGCATGCTTTTCTCCCGCGTCCTCATTTGGGGAGACCGATGATTCCACATTAGGTTCATCTCTTGGAACAATACTTGAATCGCTGCCCAAATGAAAACCTTCAAAAAAATACTGCCATTCTGTTGAGACGTGGGATGGGGATTTTAGCCAAAGTGCATAATGACGATCAATTTCGTCGACATTCCAGCGGGACGCAAAAGTTGGATTATTACTCATAATGAACGGGTAACTTCGTATGCTTGAAATAAGATAATAACAAGGAAAACCCGAAAAAAAATTAAAAACTCAAATAATTGGTTATTCCCTTAAGCAAAACGAGAAATAAAACGAACGCTTTGCACATCCGCAAAAACTATAATTTCATCACCATATTTAAGTTCATTAATTTTGGGAGCAAGAATTTCTAAAACATTCGGATCCTGGTGAAAGCCTGGCTTGGTGGATGGGTGAGGCCAATAAATGAGTGCCTCATAACTCTTATTTATTGGAGGGACTTGAAGAGTACATGAAAAAAAAGAAAAGTTTTCAGGAGGTAAGTCTTTAGACCACTCAACAAGAGGGAAAAAATACTGAGCTTCTCCCAGTTGGTAAGAATGCTCAGGGAAAGAAATATTAAGGGTACCTGGAAAAAAAGCTGATAAATCTAAACCACTTTGGGAAAAAAATGGTATTTGCATAGAAACAGTACCCTCCGGAAAACGTACATCATTACTTTTTCCAGAAGCCACTCCGTATCCCTGTTTGATAAAACCGGTAGCAGAATTAATCACATTTAAAAATTAAGGACAAAAGCACTTAAAAAAACGATTCCCCGTTCCTCCGGGCCCAATTCTAACTTTTATAGGATGCATACAGCGGGGACAATGCCCAGAATAGGCCGTACCTTGGTGATTTTTATAAATACGGCCATAAGTTCCACACTTAACATAATGAATCCCGAGAAACTCTTTTCCCTTTCCCCCTGGTGCAGGTGAAGAAAAAGTCTGCCCTTCGTTCATTCCTGAATTAATCCCTGCAGACCTTGAACCAAACCATCCACCCGTTTAGTGATTAAGTTTGCCTGAACGGACAAACCATCCTGCCCGCCAATAACCTCGGAAACCCAAGTTTTGACTCGCTCCTCCAAAAACTTTAGTTTCTTGTGTGCTTCAGGGTCAGAAGCGAGTGCATGAAAACTCGTCTGCAGGTCCGTTTCAGCGGCGTCGGTTTGACCTAACATCTCCTGAAGTGCCTGCAAGCATTGCTGTACAGTTTCCTCGTTCACATCATCTTCAGAATTTTGTAAAGGCTCGAGATAATGAGGAGCAGCATGTTGCTTGATAACTGGGGCATTAGGACCGGCGTCCTTAAAAAGCTTAAAGGCAGAGTCCTTTCCATTTTGGCTGAATAAATTACGTTGATTAAACTCCAAACTGGCCAACCACTTTAATTCCTGACGCAGAACTTTAAATTTAGCCCTCGATTTCTCTTCATCCTTAATGGAAATGGACCGAATAACATCCGCTTTCATGGTTGGTGCCAGGGTGGTAATTTCTTCCAATATTTCTACAGTTCGTTCCAATACATTCTGCTGAGTTT
>JABGWU010000055.1 GCA_018645475.1 Opitutia bacterium | reverse complement strand
CGGGTGATCGGTTTAGTTTCCGATGGACCCGAGGTCATTGTCATCACTGCTCCATTGGTAATCACACCCCCATGCAGTCGATCCTCAACTAACTGCCTTGTAAATGGAATGGAGACCGGGCCACCCAGTTTCCCCTTTGGTTCCTCACCATACCATTTGCTTAGCCGTGCAGAACGGAAAGTATAATTGGAATCAATCAGCTCAAGGACAGACCGATCTTCGATCAATACCGTTTCAAAAAGCAGGAGCGGTTCCATCATCATATCCATCGTTGTTCGGTATAACGGGGCAGCATAATAGAAATCCCGATACTTTTTTTCATCCGGTACGGCTGAGATAATCCGGTCCAACTGTAACCACTGAGTGGGGAAGGAATCACAAAATCTTTTCAGCTTCTTATCGCTTAGCATTCGGTCTACTTGCTTACTTAACGACTCTGGCTTAATAAGAACCCCATTTTTCGCAGCTTGCAGAAGCTCCTCGTCTGGCAAACTCCCCCAAAGGAAAAAAGATAGTCGCGATGCCAGGTCCAAGTTTTGACTAGATTCTGGTTGAGTACTCTCTTTATCATCCTGATCGTAAAGGTAAAGAAAACGGGGGGATGCCAGTATTGCAGACAATACTTCCTTCATTACATCCCCCATTCCAAGACCCTTATCTATTTGGTGTTTTGCATAGGAAAAATATTTCTGAAAGGTTTTATCCTGAACCGGACGACGAAAAGCCAAAGTCAGCAGACTTCGTAAACGAGTCTTCACTTCAGCCATCTGATTAACCTCCGAATTGGGTTCCGCAAAATATTTCCCCCATGAACCTATATTACGTTGGTTAAAGGAAGGGCTCTTCACGATACTCCGGCTCAATCGGAAGAAATCTTCCATCAGAAGTGGAGAAAGAGAAAGATGATCTCCCTGAGTGTCATAACCATGCTCAGCCCGTAAGTCCTGAGGAAATGGAGCAACCCCATCCATTCTCGGTTCAATGAGACCGGACTTCCCGAGCGCTCGACTACTTACAGTCATCTTCGTCGGCATTTTGCCGGATGCCGGTTTAAAGTATCCAGAACGATCTCGCATCATCTTTTCAGGTAATGGAAAGACCTCTACCTTTAAATCCAATAAATCTTTCACTGCATTGGCGTATTGAAAACGCGTCATTCTACGAATCGGAGCATTCATCCATTCCTCATTCCCTACTGAAACCGATTCCTCCAAAAGCTTTTTCAACTCGGAGACAATTAATTTTCGCTCGGTATTGTCAATAGGCTGGTTTTCCTCAGGTGGCATCTCTCCAAAGTCGATCACTTCCAGCACCGTCTGCAGCAGTTCGGGATCGCTTTTAATATCCTTACCCTGAGTAAAAGAAAGAAGATTCACTTCTCCCTTGACCTTACCCTTAGCCCCGTGACACTCGACACAATGGGCCTTAAATGTGCCCTCAATCGAAAAGTCTTTTTTGGCTAAAACTGACTGAATCAAAAAGAAATGGACCATCCCAATAATAAAATGGAATAAGGAATATTTTTTTATATATCGATTACTCAACATTCTATTTGTCTATTGTATTAAGTTGTACATTAAAATTTTCAATTGGAACATATTATATAATGTCCGCGAGGAGGAGTTTTATGATTATATATTCTTGACTATAACATATCTATTTTTGACCTCGATTAATCTTATTATTCTCTTTCAGAAGTATACTGCAGGGCTTCCTTAAATGTATGTCAAGTTTACTTAGTTTGTTGGATTGTAAAAAACAGCCAATCCTTCATTATTAAGTTTTATGTTTTCTTTGTGCCAACTTCAGCTTAGATCCAATCTTTTCCTGTCCCCACTGGCAGGCTACACCAACCTGCCTTTCCGTTTGGTCATTCGTGAAATCGGTGGAGTTGATCTTTGTACCACCGATCTTGTCAATGCCCGCTCCCGTATTGAACAAAACCCTAAAGCCCTTAAATTAATCGAGAGCAACCAGCAGGATAGTCCCCTCTCCGTCCAGCTATTCGGCGGAGTAAAAGAGGAGATGCGGGATGCATCAATTATTTTGCAGGAACATGGCGTTGATTCCATCGATGTTAATATG
>JABGWU010000054.1 GCA_018645475.1 Opitutia bacterium | reverse complement strand
GTTGAGGGTCTCGTTGCGGCCCATCCAAAAACGAAAAGCGTGCCGGACGAATACCTGCTCGACCCGTTCGCTCTTGGCCAGTTTGTCTATCATCTCCAATGCGTTTTGGACCGGTCCGTCCAAGGCGGGATCCCCGCTGTCGATGATTTCTCCCGAAGTATCAACTGGCTTCTCAAGCTCGCTCGTTCGAAAAAGACCGGCATGATTATACATTTCAAAAGGGAGCCCAAGAGGAGCCATCTTCTCGTGGCAGGTCCAGCAGTATTTTTCGCGGGTGACGCACATGCGCTCCCGCAAGGTGGTATTCGGTTCGTCCGGAAGTTGTGCATCCACGGTGATCGGCACATCCGGAATACCTCCACCTAGCAAACGTTCCCTTACCCAAATACCGCGATGAATCGCATGATTGTCCATCGCATCGGAATGAGAGACTAGCCAACTCGGTTGCGTAAGGATACCGAGTCTTTGACCATCCGGTGCGGTGGCAAGAGTACGCTCGGGCGTCATTGACCCGTTACCGAAGGATCGTCGGCTAACTCTAGCAAAGACTGGACTTCCTTTCAAATTGGCGACCTCAAGGTTTGTATTTATATTATTCCCGGCCTTTCTCTTCAAGTCGGCCATTTTTTTGATTAAGGCTTTGAGATCCTTCTGCTTAGCAGTCAGTGTTTTTTTGAGCGATTTATCGCTCTCATTCTCTTTTCCTTGAGCTTCCAATGCGTTCACCTCCTTGGTCAGAACTTTTCGTTCTTCTGCAATTTCAAATATAGCTAATTCTTCTGCCTTAGCCTTTTCCTTCCGTGCAATCGCTCTTTCCTCCTTCGTAAGCCTCCGATTGAAGTAAGTCCGATCCTTTCCTGACACGATTATCTTTTGTGTAGTTAATAGCTCTTTCAACACATCTTTATCTTCCGCCAGAATGAGCTCAATTAAACGATCCGTGCTTGCAGCAGCTTCAAACATAGCCCGAAAATGAGATGCACCTCTAGCAGTGACCCCTGTACCAGCCAAAGCTTTTTCATCCTTACAAATATAACCGCCTAAATCATGATCAAAGAAATCTCGAAAGAATCGGAGGACTCTAGGTTTACGAAAGGAATCATCTTCTAGCATGCGGGAAACTTCACGACTCACATCTTCCCTTGTTCTCATCTTTCCATCCGTGATTGCCTTTCTTAAGGATTCATCAGGAGGTATGTAACTCAATGAATGATTTACCGCTAAACCAAGTTCCCAGTCCTGTAACATAATCCGACCATATTTATCGGCTTTGCCCTGCTTCGCTAGCTCGGTACGAAACAAAGCATCCCGATCCAGAAAGATTGCGGACAGTCCCATAAACGCTCCGTCTTTACGCCCAATTTTTTTAATGGATTCGTTAACGATTTGCAGATATTCCGAAACTTCTTTTTCCGATGGTGGACGAAATGTCAGTGCTTCAAAAAGAAAGGAAATTGTTTTGCGAATCGAAGCCTCCGTAAACTTTTCCTGCCTCATCAAATCGTACACTGGGGTGATCGGTCGGACTACCTTTGTATTATAGACAATCGCAGAAGGTAAACCACGAAGGTCTTCCTTTGGCTTTATGGCGTCATAAGTTTTTGGATTGTCCGTAATCTGCTCCGGAAACTCGACCAAGCTCATGGGTCCGTATGCCATATATTTGAGAATATCCTCTGCCTTGGCAAGGATCTGTGTGGTTTCCGAACTATTTACGGAATAAAAATCCGCATAGTTCTCAAACCCATGTTTGCGATTTGATGACAAAACGACAGGAATGCTCTTGACCGCGGTCTGATAGGCAACAGTTCCGCCCTCCCATCGGATAATTCGATCGGTACCAAAATAAAGCTTCAGCTCTCCTCCATGATTAGTGGGTACAAAATCACCGCGGGTACGAAGACCGGGCTTAGCGGGATCATAGGCTGGTTCGGTATTAATTAATTCATTTAAACGGGTGATATGTTCCTGCGGGGTGATGCGCCAAATTCTGGAAGGTGATGAAGTGGGTTGAAGCTCAATTCCTTCGGGTAAATCACCAAACAACAGATTATGGTCCAAATAGTTAGCTTTCTTAGGATCCAAGTGTGCCTTAAAACCTCCTTTATCCTTCATTTCATTCTGTAACTGCTGGACAATCCAATCAGAGAACTCGAGTCGACGAATTACATCGGGTCTCTTCTTGTTTTTTGGGGGCATTTCTCCCATTGTCACCTGTGCCCAGACCGATTTCCAAACCGATGCATTTATCTGATCAACAGGACCCAGATCCAGAAGGTTTAAACCTGCCTCACTGGTTTCATCATCATGGCAATCAAAACAATGAGCTTCGAGAAACCCTTCCGCCACCACCTCGAAACTACCAAGGATTTTGGCCCCAGGGACATACTCTTTGCCAGACGAGGCAAAACATACACCAAAGACAGCCGCTGCCTGAGCGAATTTCCTAAGCACGATTAGGTCAGGATCTCTTTTAATGGCCCGATACCGGAGTCGTACTTCTTGGCCATGGCATCACCCATATTAAATCTGTCACCGGCAACTCCGTTGACCCGCAGCAGTGAGTTATAAAGGGCATTAATGGGACGCTTGCCATCCAGCTGTGTAAAACATCCCGTTTTAAAAGCACCGTCGCAGTTACCGAGAAGCATAACTGGCCAATTCGCACCATTCGTATGCTGTTTATCCGCATTATTACTGGTGTAAACAATCAAGGTATTGTCCATCATCGAACCGTTACCTTCAGGCACGCTCTCGAGTTGCTCCATCAACTTAACAAGCATCCTGCAGTTATACTGACGTATTTTTATCCAAATAGGATTATCCTTTTGCTTCATGTGCCCAAGGTTGTGTCCCTGCTTTTCTACGCCCAAGCCTTTCCAAGCACCAAAGATTTCTCCACGACCCGATCCAATAGTTATGGTGTTGGTGGTGCCGGATTTTAGTGCAGAAATGCCAAGGTCCAGCAAAGTATCATGCCAATCAGTTTCGAATTCAGGATTGGTGTACCTTTCATCCACCTCAGGTGCAAATTTCTTGAGATGACTGGACACCTTCGTCAAGCGTTCGCGTAAACCGTTCATATCCTCAAATCCACGAACATACTGTTCATAACGGTTTTTATCGTTCGAGGGTACTGCCTTGCCTTCAAGAGATGACATCTTTTCGATCCTCTCGAGCATGGAGGAACGGGCTTCATGTTGGTCCCGGATGCCCCCTTCTGAAATCCCTCCATATAAAAGCTGATAGAGATGATTCGGGTTGGAATGCATGAAAATTGGTTGCCCCGCTCCACTGGCAGAAAGATTGGCCACAGTTGGCTTGGCCCGCATGTTCTCAATGGAATCCATTCCAATACACAAATGCGGAAGTAAGGTCTCAGGCGAAACCTTACTTAATTCATAATCAATTGTGGGTCCACTAGGTGGAACCCCATCACTACCTCTGTATCCTCCAAGGGCACCAAAAAATGGACTATGTGAAGGGCTGGTGTGTTTTCCGTGAAGACCATTGATGATATGCAAGCGCTCCTTGAATGGCTCAAGTGCTTCGATGGGTTCAGGAAGTTTTGCATTGGCAAGACCCCCGCTATTTTTCATCCCATCGGGAATACATGTACCAGGCTCAAAACCCTGATTTTGGAGAAAGAAAATGATTCGCTTCATCGAAGACGGCTTGCTGATAGAACCAAAAGCCTCGCTCGGCATAAAACTAGCTGAAAGGGCCGCACCAAAGCCGGCTGTAAGTCCTTGTAACATTCTTCTACGATTAAAATTCATAATTATATAATATCCTTAAAAATTATTTTCTTAATAATTAATCACTTCTGAGACAAAGAACCATGTTTTTCTATACTAAAACTTAAATTTAACAAAAGAACCTAACAGTAATATTTGTGTAGAAATTGACATCTTATGTTGAAGCTTTTCAAAATCAATAGTTCAAGCTAGTGTAAAAAACGATGTATTTTTCCCGATTTAAAAGAATTTTATTTGTGTCCTTGGCCAAACTAATTCTCATACATTTTATTTTTCTTTCCTTCCTCTATGGTGAATACCCTTCCAAACCCATCACCGTAATTGTCCCCTTCGCAGCGGGAGGCGGAAGTGATGTTTTCGTGCGTATCTTTCAAAATGCAATTCGTAAAAACAACTTATGTCCCCAGCCAATTGTGATTAAAAATATTGCTGGTGCTGGTGGTACCATCGGTAGCCGAGCAGCACTAAGCTCAAGCCCGGACGGACATACAATCCTTTGCCTTCATGACGGAATCTACACGGCAGAACATTATGGAAATGCTGATTGGGGCCCCGATGATTTTGAGCCAATCGCGGCAACGGGAAGAAGCGGTATGGTGGTTTCAGTAGCAGAAAACTCACCCTACACTTCTTTGAATGAACTTATGGAAGATGCGCGAGACCGGCCTTACCAGTTAGTTTACGGAACCAACCTTGGAGCTCCCAACCATTATTCTGCCCTCTTTCTTCAAAACGGTAAATCCGGAGCAAAATTTCGGTTCACCCAGACCGGTGGAGGTGCTAAAAGACTAGCCCAACTGAAAGGGGGACATATTGACCTGACAGGCTTTTCCGTAGCCGAATATCAACAATTCAAGGATGCGGGAATCATAGCACTTGCTTCTCTTGGAGAAAAACGTGAATCGTCTTTCCCCAATCTAACCACTGCCCTGGAACAGGATGTCCAAGCCACTAATGACCTTATGCAATTTTGGTGGGCACCCAAAAATACTCCACTTGAACGGATTGCTTATCTTCAAAACCTTCTCGGCGAAGCAATGGTCACAAAAGAGATAAAAGAAAGCTTTCAAAACCTCCACATGGACCCAGTGATTCAGGTTGGACAGGATCTGCTAAAAACCATCGCAGGTCGAAGCCAAAAACTACAGGGAATCACCATTGAAAAACCAACAGCACTTCCCCCGCTCGAATGGATCATACTGGTTATTACCGGGATCTGCTTCCTTTTTGTCTTCCGAGAGACTAAGTCCATATGATCGATCTATTCAGCACACCCAGTATCTTATGGCTGGTATTTCTAGGAACAACTTTGGGAATTACGGTGGGAGCTATTCCCGGATTGACTGGGACCATGCTCATCGCCCTCTCCCTCCCTTTAACCTTCTCAATGGAACCGGTCAGCGGACTCGTATTACTTGTGGCCATGTATGTGGGTGCGGTAAGCGGAGGTCTGATCAGTGCAACCCTCTTACGGATGCCCGGAACTCCGGCTGCTATTATGACTACGCTCGACGGTTTTCCCATGGCAACCTCCGGGCAACCCGGACGGGCACTTGGTCTCGGGGTTGGTGCATCTCTGGTGGGGGGGGTGGTCTCATGGTTTGCTCTTTGGCAACTAGCCGAACCCATGGCGGATCTCTCCACCAAGCTTGGACCCTTCGAATTATTCTCGATGGTAATTCTAGCTCTTGCCATGCTTGCTGGAATCGGAGACTCCACCCGAGCCCGAGGACTATTAGCCGGGAGCCTCGGAGTGCTCGTAGCCATGCCCGGCATGCACCCGGCATCCGGCGAACTGCGCTGGACTTTCGGCTTAACATTTATGAACGAAGGTTTTCGGTTGATCCCCGTGTTAATTGGAATGTTTGCCATCGGTAAAATACTCCAAGACCTCACTTCAAAGAATGGAAAAGTCGAAGAAGTATCTGGAAATGATTCGGCCTGGATTTCTTTTCCGGTATGGCTTGCAAATACTTTTAATCTCATCCGGTCATCATTGATCGGAACTTTCATTGGAATTCTCCCGGGGATTGGTGCCAACATCGGATCGTTGGCAGCTTACATGGCAGCTAAAAGGGGGTCGAAGAATCCTGAAAAATTTGGAAATGGTAGCGAAGAGGGAATTATTGCATCGGAAGCGGCAAATAATGCAACCGTGGGAGGTGCCTTGATTCCATTAATATCTTTGGGAATACCGGGAAGTGTAATTGGAGCGGTTCTCCTGGGAGCCCTAATTGTTCATGGGCTGCAACCGGGCCCCCTACTCTTCCGACAAAATCCCGAGGCCGTTTATGCGATCATCGGAACCGTCCTGGTTGCCAATGTCATGATGTTCATAATCATGGTTGGTTGTGCCAAGTGGATTGCCAAGCTCTCTTCTATTCCCAAAAAGATTCTCTTTCCGTTGGTCACAGGTTGCTGCATATGGGGTGCCTATGCATTAAATGGGATGTGGTTTGATGTTCTGGTGATGTTGATCTTTGGAATCTTTGGCTGGCAAATGGAAAAGGCAAAGTTACCACTTGCTGCTTTCGTAATCGGCTTCGTTCTGGCACCTATTGCCGAGGAAAATCTTTGTGCCGGACTCATGGCCAGTGGAGGTAGTTATCTCCCCTTGCTCACCCGTCCAATTTCGCTGTGCCTTTTAGGCACTGCGGTCTTGCTAATTATCTGGAAAAGAAAGCGAAAAGAATCTAATACCGACCATCCTCAATCTTGAAATGAATAAACAACCGAATATCCTATGGTACTGTACTGACCAGCAGCGGTTTGACACCATTGGTGCCCTGGGAAATCGCTTCGTTCGCACCCCGGTCATTGACCAACTGGTATCCGAAGGAACCGCCTTCACCCATACTTACTGTCAAAGCCCTATCTGTACTCCCAGTAGGGCAAGTTTCATGAGTGGACTCTACCCGAGCCGAGTGCACAACACGCGTAACGGAAACGAAAGTTTCCCGGACTGGCCTCCCGTGATCAGCAAACTCATTGCAAACGCTGGGTACGACTGTGGAATGGTCGGGAAATTCCACCTGCAAAGCTCGGGCAAAAGAACTGAACCCCGGATCGATGATGGGTTTCAGTACTGGAAATTTAGTCATGCCCCTAGGGATGACTGGGAAGAAGGTCATGATTATGCGGATTGGGTAAAAGAAAAGGGTGGCAACCTTAATGAACTTCGGGAAAGCGAAGATCGTGTGCCCACCGAGCTTCATCAAACCACTTGGGCATCCGAAAGATGTATTGAGTTCATCAGGGAAGAAAGAAAGCAACCGTGGATGCTAAATGTAAATATTTACGACCCACACCCACCCTTCATTCCACCCAAGTCCTATGCCGACCAATTTAAGGCTGAAGACATGCCCGGTCCACATTTTAGAGAAAGCGACCTCGAAGCCCAGGCACAGCTGGCACAGTGTGACTTCCAGGATGAGATTCGTACACCCGAAGAACATAATGCCAAACTTGCTCAAGCTAGATACTATGCGATGATCGCTCAGATTGACGATCAGTTCGGAAGAATTCTGAAAACTCTTGATGAGACCGGTCAACGGAAAAACACCGTGATTATTTTTACCAGTGATCATGGGGAATCGCTTGGTGACCATGGCTTGATGTACAAAGGCTGTCGTTTTTACGAAGGCCTCGTGCGTGTCCCTCTTATATTTTCATGGCCGGGACATTTTGTGAAAAACAAGCAATCTGACGCTCTCGTCGAAATGATGGATCTATCCGCCACCCTACTGGAATTGGCAGGAGCTCCTCTGCCCGATTATTTTCAGGGAAAAAGTCTGCTATCCATTCTCTCTGGTGACTCGGACGGAAGCGATCACCGCGAATTTGTAAGAAGTGAATATTTCGACGCCCTCGATCCCCATTTCACCGGTGGGAACGGTACTTATGCCACCATGCATCGCACCAAAACCCATAAGCTATGCGTCTATCATGGGAAAGGAGTAGGCGAACTTTTCGATTTGGAAAAAGATCCCTGGGAACATGAAAATCTTTGGCATGATCCAAAACATTCCGAGATTAAAAATCAGTTACTTGCCGAAAGTTTTGATGCCCATGT
>JABGWU010000053.1 GCA_018645475.1 Opitutia bacterium | reverse complement strand
AGGAAGTAATTTTAAAGGTGAAATTAAGAAAGTTCGTTGGGTAAAATTGAAAGAGGATGTGGACGAGGAGACATATCGGAAAATTCAGGATTTAAATATCGATGGAGTTTATGGGAATTTTAAGCATTCCAGGCTTTATCCCGGGAACAGGTTGGGCTGCCATTTACTGGGTTATGTAAATAAAGAAGGAGTTTCGACGATGGGGGTGGAGCGCTTTGCGGACTATTATTTGAATGGGCAGGACGGTTGGAAGGAAAGTGAGAAAGATGGGAGAAGAAGAGAAATGCCTCAGCATCGATCCTTTGAAGTAGCTCCCAAAAGTGGTCTAAATGTGGAGCTTAGTATTGATTGGATGATACAGAATATGGTCGAAGATGAGTTGGCTAAGATTGTTGATAAATATGAACCATTAAGTGCAAGTATAATTGTAAGTGATCCTACAACGGGATCTATTTTGGCACTTGCAAATGTTCCTGACTTTGATCCAAATTTTTATAATAAATCTGATTTAGCAGCACAAAGGAATAGGGCACTTTCTGATTTATATGAACCAGGTTCGACATTCAAAATTGTAGCCGTAAGTGGTTGTATGAATGATGGACTGGTTGAATCTACGGATATAATCGATTGCTCTGTAAGTACTGTAGAGAAAGGGAGTAGAAGATTAAGGTTGCCCAGTGATCATCATCCTCTGGGCAAGATCAGTGTGAGTAAGGTTGTGCAAAAATCAAGCAATCGGGGAGCGGCACAATTGGGCATTATGTTGGGTGCCGGGCGACTCTACGAATATTGCAGGGCATTCGGATTTGGCCAGAAAACAAATTTTGGTATTGGTGGAGAAAGAAGAGGTGTGTTGCATCATCCAAAAAAATGGGACGGATTAACGATAACTCGATTGCCTATGGGCCATGCAGTCAGTACTACGCCAATGCAGGTTCATTCTGCTATGGCTGCTATTGCAAACGGGGGTATTTTAATGAAGCCAAAATTTATTAATAGAGTATATGATCATGAAGGTAAAACTGTTACTCCATTTCTTGCCAAGCCAGTAAGAAGAGTTGTTAATACACGAGTTTCAGCTGAATTGACAAAAATGTTAGTGAGTGTGGTTTCTACTGAAGGAACTGCAAGAAATGCTAGAATTAAGGGATTTGATGTTGCGGGTAAAACGGGTACAACACAAAAGTTGATAGATGGGAAATATTCTAGGTCCCACCATGTGGGTTCTTTTGTAGGCTTTTTTCCGGCTGAAAATCCTAGAATAGTGATCACGGTTGTTGTAGATGAGCCAAAAATGAAAAGAGGGCTATCTGGATACGGCGGAGTTGTTGCGGCACCAGCATTTAAAAATGTGGCTACGCAAATAATTAGTTATTTGGGGATTCAACCAAAAGTTGAAGATGAAAAAGTGGTCTTGAATTTAAGCACCCATAGACAAGCTTTGTGATTTTAAATTTTTAAAGTGATGAAAACTAAAAGAGAAAATAGCGAAACATTAAAAGAAGTTCATAATAGGGTTACTAAAGTAAGTCTGTTGAGAGATTTATCCAGTTCGGATGATATCGTTTCTCAGGGTGATTTAAATACAGAAGTTACAGATTTAATAACAGATAGTAGAAGAGTAACACCTGGTTCGGCATTTTTTGCAATTCCTGGGCAGCGTGCAAATGGTAATGACTATCTTGATGAAGCAATTAATCGTGGAGCAAAAACGATTGTTTCATGTGAAGATAATAATGAGATACCATCTGATGTGACTACAATAAAGACAGCAAATCCTAGGTTGTCGTTGGCAAAATTCGCTAAAAGACATCATGGTGCACCCGATAAATCCTTGAATATTATTGGTGTAACTGGAACGAATGGAAAAACCACTGTGACATCTTTGACAAGACACATCCTTGAAAGGCCTGGTCGTCCTGTAGGATTGATTGGGACTGTGAGATATCATTTGGGGGATCGAGAAGTGCCTTCGTTTAAGACAACTCCTGAATCATCAGATATTTATCCATTGCTCCGTAGTATGCTTGCCGCGGGATGCTCGGAAGCTGTAATGGAGGTAAGTTCACACGGGATTCATCAGTGTAGAGTTGCGGAACTAGAGATGGAGGTCGCAGTATTTCTAAACCTGACAAGAGATCACTTGGATTATCATGGGAATATGGAAAAATATTTTTGTGAAAAACGAAAAATTTTCAATGGCCAGAATGGAATTTTGCCAAAAGTCGCAGTCATTAATGCAGATTGTCCATATGGTAGAAGATTAATGAATGAGCTACCTCCTCAAGTCCATATTTTATCCTTCGGGGAAAGTGAAGATAGTACATTTCGTGCCAAAAATATTTCTGTAACTCCGAATGGTTCCGAATTTATACTGGACGGCCCTTTTGGTTCAACCGTTGTTTCAAGTCCATTACTTGGTAGATATAATGTAATGAATGTACTGGCAGCTTTTACCATTGTTCATGCATTAGGTGTTAAGGTTTCTGAGGTTGTTCATAAAGTAACAGCTTTTAATGGTGTGGATGGAAGAATGGAAGCGGTGGACCGTGGCCAAGGTTATAATGTGGTTGTTGATTATGCTCATACTCCAGATGCTTTAAGAAATGCATTAAGTATGCTACGGGAATGTACAACGGGTAAGTTACATCTCGTTTTTGGATGTGGCGGAGATCGAGACAGGGGAAAGAGGTTGGAGATGACTAAGGTAGCATGTGCGGGTGCGGACAAAGTTTGGGCAACCACAGACAACCCCAGGACTGAACCTCAGGGAAATATTTTCAAGGATATGAGAAAGGGAATGTCGAAGAGTTCAAAAGTATATTTTGTGGATGATCGAAGAAGGGCAATTAATATGGCCCTTGATGCAGCAACCACTGGAGATTGTGTTTTAATTGCAGGAAAGGGCCATGAGGCATTTCAGGAAGTTCAATACACGGCTATACCATTTGACGATAGACTGGTAGCGGGTGAATTATTAAGTGCTAAACAGCTCTCACTTTAATGCCCATTTTTGATCCAGATCAGTTGCAGGACTGGACCAATGGAGAATGGAAGTCCAGTCCAAGTAATAATATTTCTGGCTTTTCTATTGATAGTCGTGAAATAAAAAAAGGTGAATTATTTGTTGCTGTTAAGGCTGAAAGAGACGGTCATGACTTTTTACAATTTGCATTAAGAAATAATGCGAGTGCAGGTATAGTCGAGGAAGTAAAATTAGATGTCTCATTGCCTCAGTTATTAGTCAAAGATTCGGTAAAAGCTTTTCATGATATTGCATATAATCATCGTTTAAAATTCAACGGGCCTGTTGTTGGAGTTACTGGAAGTTGTGGAAAGACTTCAACCAAGGATATTCTAGGGCTTTTATTGGGAGAAAATGAGGCGTTATGCACGAAGGGAAATTTGAATAATCATTTGGGGGTACCTTTAACTTTGTTAAGGAGCGATAATGAAATTCATAACTATGCAGTTATTGAAGCTGGTATTAACCAGATTGGAGAAATGTCTATGTTAGCAAAAACAATTTCTCCGACGATGGTTTTAGTTACTATCATTGCACCTTCTCATTTAGAAGGTTTGGGTGATGTTGATAAAATAGCTTCGGAAAAAGCAAAGTTGTTTTTGGACTCAGATAAGACGCAAACCGTATTTTTTCCAGAAGATTGTTTGCAATACAAAAATTTTTCGGATCGATATGAAAATGGTGAAAATGTGGTCGTTCTTAGAGAGGGCGAACCCAATTCAGAACCAAGTTCAAAGGAAGCATTTTACTCCATTTGGACTGAAACAAACAAGGATGGGGACTCGATGTTGCTAAGGCTTTGGCAGCACGGGTCCCCTTCTGTTTCTTTTTCCATACCTTGTTTATCAAAAGGTATGGGGAAGAACGCAGCACTTGCAGTTTTAGCTGCACTTAAGCTCGGAGTTTCAGTCCAAGAAATTTCTGAACGCCTACCCCGATTTCGACCTTCGGCCTTGAGAGGCAGATGCTTCCAAGGCCGAGGGCGATCCTATTTGGTGGATTGCTATAATGCAAACCCGGCTTCAATGAAGGATTCGATTGATTTTTTTTACTCTCAATATTATGGAACGCCAAAATTATATGTTTTGGCTGGAATGGAGGAATTGGGAGACAATAGTCGAGATCTTCATTATGAAGTGGGAACGAATATTAAATTGGAAAAAGATGATCTTGTTATCTTGATCGGAGAAAAAGCAAGTTGGATTGCACCTGCTGTACTTGAAAACAGTAATTGTGAGAGTAAAATTATTGTCCTGCCTACCATGGAGGACGCGATTCCAGTTGTGGAGGATTTTGAGGGGGTTGTTTTGTTTAAAGGTAGTCGTTCAAATCAACTTGAGAAACTGCTGCCAACATGGGCAGTTGAGGATAATGCTGTTTGGAATAATGAAAAATGTTGAGTTACCTTCAGTTTGGAGAGGACTGGTTTGGGCCATTAAGGTTGTTTCAATTTATTTCAATCCGTGCAATTTTTGCGGGTATCACAGCAATTATATTTGGCTTTGTGCTGGGTCCAAAAATGATAGCGGTATTAAGAACTTTTGGGGCAAAACAGGCATTCAGGGACAAGGACGAAGTTGGAGATTTGGCCGTTCTTCACGAAGCAAAAGCAAAAACTCCAACTATGGGCGGTTTATTGATTTTTGGTTCGGTTCTGTTTTCAACACTTTTATGGGCAGAGCCAAATATATATGTAATCACGGCTATGGTCGTTTACATTATTTTGACAGTAGTTGGATTTACGGACGACTTTTTAAAAATATCAAAGAAGAACAGCAAGGGGTTAGCAGGTCGATACAAGTTACTTGGACAACTATTGGCTACTGGAGTGGCATTGTTTCTACTTTTAGGGCCTTTTGCGGAAAGTTTATCAGGTACTCAGGAAAGGAATTTGGAAAGTTCTTCAAAAATGTTGGAGCTTTGGGTTCCATTTTACAAGGATGTATTGATTCAAAACATGCCAATCATTTTAGCCGTTGTTTTATTCTTGTTTACACTCACGGGGTCAAGCAATGCGATCAATTTAACAGACGGTTTAGATGGGTTAGCAATAGGTTGTACGGTTACGGTGGCATTAACCTATGGGATTATGTCGTACGCATCGGGAAACTTTGTTGTATCCGAATATTTAAGGATAAGCTGGGTGCCTGGTACAGGAGAATTAACAGTTGTATGTGCGGCATTACTCGGCGGCAGTTTAGCATTTTTATGGTACAATGCACATCCAGCGGAAATGTTTATGGGAGACACGGGATCCCTCGCAATAGGTGGTCTAGTCGGGATTATTGCACTGATGATTCACCAACCGTTTACCCTTATCATTGTGGGTGGAATTTTTGTAATGGAAGCGGGCTCCGTTATCTTACAGGTCGCATCTTTCAAAAGTCGTGGAAAAAGAATTTTTTTAATGTCACCTATTCATCATCATTTCGAATTAAAAGGATGGAAGGAAACCAAGGTTGTTATACGATTTTGGATTTTGTCCCTACTTTTTGCCATAATTGGGCTGGCAACCCTCAAATTAAGGTAGGATGAAGGATATAATTAAAAAATGGGAAAAATTTCAACAGGGTCCTGTTGCAATTTTAGGCGCGGGTATCAGCGGAAATGGAGCTGCGGCTCTATTAACTAAGTTTGGATGGGATTATATAATATACGATGAGCAGGGGCGTGTCTTCAATAAGGGGGAGGCACGCACATGCTCATTTGTAATATGCAGTCCAGGGTTTAACAAGGATCATCCATGGAGGAAACTTGCACATGAATTTGAAAAGGAAATGATCACGGAGACTGATTTTGCTTCAAATTTTATTGATGCAAAAATAATTACCATTACGGGTACAAACGGAAAGACCACTTTAACTACTTTTCTTACCCACCTCTGGAATGGTAATGGGAAAAATGCGATAGCTGCTGGAAATATTGGCTTACCTCTAAGTCAAGTCGTCGCAGATGGAATTAATCGAGATACCACGATCTTTTTAGAAACAAGTTCATTTCAAGCGGAAGATTTAAAATACATAAAACCAGAATCCGTAATTTGGACAAATTTTGAGGGTGATCATTTAGATTACCACGGAACAAAAAAAGATTATTTTCATGCAAAAGCTAAACTTTTGAATTTGGTTGGACATGGTAAAGTTCTAATAGGAAAATCAGTAAAAGATTACGCGGATGGAATTGGATACGATTTCCCGAAACAAACTCAATTTGTTGAAAGAGTAACAAATAACCGAATTCTTAATGGGTCGGATCATTTTTTGGAAAGTTATCCGCAGAGTGAAAATATTGCATTGGGATTTGAATATGCAAAATCAGTGGGTGTGGGAATAGATGAATTTAGGGATGCGATGAAAACTTATTCACCCGAACCCCATCGATTGCAGAAATTAGAGACAATTGGGAATGCTACATTTTGGAATGATTCAAAAGCAACTAATTTTTCATCAACTGTTGCGGCATGTAAGAACTTTAGTGATCATTTGTTTTGGATTGGTGGCGGGAGAAAAAAAGGTGGGTTCTTAGAAGAATTTGCAGATAAGCTTAAACCACTCGTGAGTCGGGCATTTTTAATAGGAGAAACAGGAGAAGCCCTAGCAAAAATCTTAAAACAAGATGATTTACCAGCAACTTTTTGTGAATCCTTGGAAGAGGCTGTAAAAAAAGCATTTTCCAAGGTTACAAACAAAACAAATATTTTATTTAGTCCTGGGTTCGCTAGTTTTGATAGTTTTAGTGATTATGCTGACCGAGGAAATTGTTTCATTAAGCTTGTTTTGGATTTGAAGAAAGCATCAACAATGACTACCCATAATAATAAACTTGATTTCGTTCATTAGTAAGGAAAATTAAACCATGAAACTCACAAAAATATTTGGAATTGTCTTATCGCTACATGTAGGAGTTATACTTCTCGTTATGTTTCAGCCTGGTTGCCAGACCACGGATAAAAAAGAATCCGTAAAGGCGGAAGATAATCAAGAAGTTAAAGAACAGGACATTGGTTCCTTTAATCAGGGATTACCTGACCAAAATTCCAAGTCTGATATTGTTGAACCTCTGAACGAGTTTAAAGAACCTACCCGCCCGGTTGCGGGTGAGTTATTTGTGCCAGGAGCTGAGACTGATTTGGTTGTGCCTGCACCTTTACCTGGAGTTATTGATCACGATTCTGGTATCTCTAATTCATTCAATCTTCGACCCGCAAATCTATCCGTATATAAGATTGTCAAAGGTGACACACTCTGGGGAATTGCTCGAAAAAACAATGTTACGCTGTCCAATGTTCTTAAAGCTAATCCCAATTTAAGTAAAGACTCTAGATTAAAAATTGGTCAGGAAATAATGATGCCGGATGGTGGATCAGGGCAGCCGAGCCCAAGTGTTTCTCAACCCGTTGTAATTCCTGCTGGTTCCTCTACATACACGGTTGTGGGTGGAGATAGCCTTTCAAAAATCGCAAGAATTAATGGGGTTTCTTTGGCTGCATTGATGAGTGCAAATGGTATGAGTAGTTCTTCTATAATTAGACCGGGGCAAATTCTAACCATCCCGGCCGGGTCAGCAAGTGAACCAGTCCAGCAAGCATCTGCAATCGTTGTACCTGATGGGGCAAATACACATATTGTGAGAAAAGGAGAAAATCTCACTAGGATTGCGGCCATTTATGGCACCACAATAAATCAAATTATGGAGATTAATAATTTATCGGATCCTGGAAGGATTAGAGTGGGACAGTCCTTAATTGTTTCTGGATCAACTTCTATCCAGACTGTTCCGCAGGTTGATGCACAAGTAATTCCTGCGGATGAAGGTGATTCAAGTGTTTCAGATTTTTTCAAGGGAGTCGTCGAGGAAAAACCTGTTATCGATGTACCGGACCAACCATAAAAATTATATTTTAATAAACAGGGTGAATGTGGAAAGAAGAGAGTGGCGGGAGAAGTTTTAAGTAGAAGTGTAGTAAGACCAGTAAATTGGACATCGGTTTACCTCATTGCTGTAGCATTGGGGTTAACCATGCTCGGTCTTGTCATGCTTTTCAGTGCAGGCGTGGTCAAAGATGCTCATTCTTTACTTACTAAGCAGATAATCTGGATCGTTTTATCTGTATTAATTGCACTTTATATTTCTTTCATGGATCTGGATTGGTTGCGAAAAAAATCATGGTGGATTTTTGGGTTTTGTATACTGGCACTGGTATTAACATTGGTGCCTGGTGTGGGAGTTAAAGTTAATGGTGCACAACGCTGGATAGGTCTTGGTCCATTACGAGTTCAACCTTCAGAATTCGCTAAAATTGGTTTGGTTTTTGCCTTAGCTGCATTCTTTTCTTCAAACCAAAGAGAAATCAAGACTTTCCTAAAAGGGTTTTTCTTACCTTCTTTAATTATTGGCGCAATTTGCGGATTGATTATTTTACAGCCTGATTTTGGAACCTGCTTTTTATGTGGAGCAGTGGCAGCAACCATGATGTTTCAATCAGGAACGAGTTTAAAATGGTTACTTCCCATTGCAGGTTTGGCAATTCTTGCATTCTGTGTGTTAGTATACTTCGACCCCGTTCGCATTCGCCGTGTAACATCTTTTTTGGATGTGGAAGCCAATGCAAATGATAGTGCCTATCAACTCTGGCAAGGTATGCTTGCATTTGGAGTCGGTGGCTTGGAAGGGGTTGGGTTGGGTATGGGAAGGCAACAAATGCATTTCCTGCCGGAAGCTCATACTGATTTCATTTTTCCAGTGATTGGTGAAGAATTGGGATTAATTTGCACCATGAGTATATTACTGTGCTTTCTCTTTCTATTCGTATTGGTGTCCTGGAAATTACGACAGGCTCCCAAGTTGTATGAATATTTATTAGCAATGGGATCCTTACTTTTTGTGTGTCTCCAAGCGATTATAAATATGGGAGTGGTTACTGGTTCAATGCCAACGAAAGGTATGTCTCTTCCTTTTATTAGTTATGGAGGGTCCAATTTAATGGTCACTTTTGTTTTCTTGGGAATTATTATCAATGTTTTTCGCAAATGGGATAATCCAAAGGTACATCAACCGAGAGAAATTAAAGAAATATGAAAAATATTGTCATCGCATGCGGAGGAACGGGGGGACATTTAACACCTGGAATTGCCCTTGCTCAAAATTTGGAAGAACGAGGATATCCATCTTGGCTTTTTATAAGCCAAAAATCTGTTGATTCTAGATTAGCTCGAAAATATCCAAAATTGAGTTTTGTTCCATTGCCCGGTTCTCCTCTCATTAGAACCCCATTGGGAATCATTCGTTTTGTTTTTGGATTTCTCTCTTCCTTCATACAATCCTATAGATTTTACGGGAAAATTGGAGCCGATGCACTGGTAGGATTTGGTGGTTTTTCTTCGTTTGGTCCCGCAATGGCGGCAAGAGCTCGTGGTATTCCTGTTTTTATTCACGAAGCAAATCGTGCGGTTGGAAAAGCAGTTCGTTTTTTAGCCAAGCGTTCCACCAGACTTTATCTCCCGGAGGGTATGCTTTTGGATGGAATTTCTCCCGAAGTTATTCGTAATCTTGGTTATCCTTTAAGAAAAGAATTTAGAAGAATTCCCAAGGAACGAGCCCGTAAACAAATTGGGGTTTCGTTGAATGATAAACTCCTTGTTGTCCTGGGTGGCAGCCAAGGTGCAGTTTCTTTAAATAAATGGGTCAAAAATAACCTGGAAAATTTAGCTGCTGAGGGCATTTCTACATATTGCTTGACCGGAATGAAGAATGAAACCTCTGGAGTCGTTCAGTTAGAAGGATTAGGCGGGCAGGTCGTCACGAGTCGATTTGTTTCCT
>JABGWU010000006.1 GCA_018645475.1 Opitutia bacterium | reverse complement strand
GCTTGGTGGTTTGAATTCGGATTGAAATTGATAATGCTCCAGTGAAATTCTTATGAAATTCGGTGATTGATTTACAAAGTGAACGGATTCAAGTTCCTCTAAAATTACAAGATTCTGTTCGAAGCAGCCTTTAAGGAGTTTGCCGAACCAAGTGGATTGTTGAATGAATGCATTCATTAAATTTTGAAAGTTAGATATAATTATCTGCTTTTGCTGAGGTGGTGCCTGAGCAAAAGCCCGTATTTCCTGAACTCCCAGGACATGATTAAGGTCGAAGCATTCCTTCCGTCCACCTCCGTTTGCAATGATATCAAGAAATCTGCCATATAAAAACCTTGAAAATGGTTGGCTTAAATATCTCTCTGCACGAAGGCCTTCGAACCACATTTGCCAGTCTATTCTGGGCATATGAGGGCCTGCAAATCGGAGAGGGTCATTGGCGTAGTCAGGTTTCCATTTAAATTTATAGAGTTTCCAATCCTGGCCGTTAGTACTGCCTTCAATTGTGATTTCGGGTCTGGTCTTAGTCATTACCCTGAACAAACCATATGAATTAATGGAGCGAATGGGTTGAATGAATTTTCGAACTTCATTCGTCCAGTTTTCTTCATCGTTGTTTTGGGTATTCGCCCTGTTTCCTTTAATGTCAGATATGAGAGAATTCCACCCCGCAGAAAGAAATAAAAAATAAAGAGAGATTAGGTGGACAAAATGAATACTTTTTCTGAGGGTGTTATTTTTGGTTTTCTGCGGGTCGGAAATGGGGCGAAACTTTCGAAGGATCAGAGCATCATCAATTAATGGAATACATAGTGTAAGGGTAAGCAGGTTAAAGAAGCCATAGTTTCCAGAAAACAGAATAGCCAATTGGAGCAGAATCTGCCCAAAGAGTCCAAACCTCCTGAAATAAAGCGGTAGGAAAAAGCAAAAGGGAAGTCCGATCTCGATGAAGTACATCACGTTTAAGGATATCGAATCAAACCAAGAGGGGAGGGAGTGAATGAGAGGGCTTAAAGGATGGGGGAGGGGTTGAGTCCAGTAATGAAAATCAAGGGAGGTGTAATCGATCCAAGCATTGCTTTGATCTGTATCAAAGTAAGTAAATTTAACGATTCCGGATTCGATCATTAACTTGGTAAGTAAAAGAAGGACCAAAACTCTTGCCCATGTGGAATGCTCAATTTGATTGGAAGGTCGATGTCTTGAAATGTGGGGGAGAAATGGGAGTGAAATGAAAAGACTTTCGAGCAGAAGTGTGTCCCATTGAAAACTGAGGAATGGCTCGCCAACAACACTAAGAGAAAGATAGAAAACCCAAGAAAGTAGGGCAGCTATTCTGGGCATAAACCCGAATGCAAGGGCAAGGGATGAGATGGTTCCCAAAGAAAAGAGTAAGTGATGGTTGGCGAAACTGGAAAACCAAAGCAGCGTAGGGCGAATGCTGAATTTGCTTCGCTCCACATCATTTATTTCAGTTAACACCTCAATGCGTTCGAGGTCTAATTGCCATGGGGAAATTCCATCGGCACCAATTAAGGCATCCGCCTGACTCCAGTAGGACAGAAATGCAGTTAGAGTAACGAGTCCAAGGCAACGTCCAAAAAACCAGTGAGCAAAAGAATAAGACGGTTTTTTTAATGAAACATTTTGGGATGTTTTAAACATGTACGGATAAAACAAATAAATGATGGGGTTAGAATACGAAACCCAATTCTCACTTTTTTACCAAATCAAAAAGGTACTATTTTGAAAACCTATTGAGTGATTCGACTCTTTTCATCAACTCTGCGTAATGTTCCGGTTCAACCGCGAATGATTCGATGGCCAATGGAGGTTGTTCATTTGATGTGTTGGGTCTTCTCAGATGGAATGTTTTTCTACCCTTTGGCGTGACAAGCGTTACTTCAGCACCACTTTTATCTGACTTCGGTTCAAAAACATTAATTGATTTATATAAATCCATTATTTAATTTTATTACGGTTTTGAGTGGACGCAATAATATCGGGGCAAAAAAAAACCTCACTCCAAAAAGGAATGAGGTTTTTTTAAAGTTTAAGTAAAGCTAGACTTACTCGGATGCGTTTGCATCTTTGCAGCATTCGCCACCTTCGCCACAGCATTCTTCACCAGCTTCATGATCATGAGCTTCTTCACCACCGCAGGAAGAAAAGAACAACATTGAAAGAACGGTCAACAGAGACAAGATATATTTCATAAGAATTTATTAGGTTTGTATTTATGAACTAATGATTAATTAGATGTTTTATATTTCACTATTAGAAAGGGTTTCTGTCAACGGGAAATAATGAATTCTAATTTTACCTCAATTTGTCTATTTAAAGAGGAATTTTAAAAATATCTTCTCCATTAGTTATAAAAACCTGATCCCCTAAATTTGGTTTTATATTTTTTAAGCCAGTAAATGATCCAAATGCCGGGAGGATAATATGTTGAGTGCTTAGATGAAAACAGGCTGCCCTAATACTGCGTTTACCTTTTCCTTTAAGGGTGTAACCGGGGTGTATGTGACCTGCCAGATAAGGATGTTCCGAAGTTTCAATGGGTAAATGTCTGCATTCAATACCGAAAATTTTTGATGGGTCCGGATGGGATTGAATATTAAGGTCTTCCCAAGGATCTCCGGCGTTTAAATCGTGATTACCTCTGATTAAATATAGATCGATATGGTTGTTTTTTTTTCTCCAATTGTATAAAATTTCTCGAACCTCAGATGTTTTACCGGAAAGAGCATGGAAAAAATCGCCTAGAAAAACAATACTTTCTGCGCCTGTTTTTTTGACTAAGAATTCGATGCGATTGCAGTCTTCCTGCGTACATTCTTCGGGAACAGGGATACCGGAATAGCGAAATGTTGCGGCTTTTCCAAAGTGTGGATCTGCAATATATAAAACCCTTCCTTTGGGCCAATAGATAGCACGATCAGCAAGGAGGGTGAAATTATATTTATTCCAAGATATCGGGATACTTTTATTCATCCGTTCAATAATTATTTTCCAATTCCTGAGCCATGTTTTTTACCCGATCGCTCCATGACTCTGATGAAACCTGAGTTCGTAAAGATTCTGCCCATAATGGAAATGAGAATGGAGTGAGAATCTGGGGAGATTTAAGCACAATGGATTGAGATTGAATTTCCTCTAATTTGTCGATGAGTCGTTTGGCTTCCAATTGACGGTCTAGTACCTCTCGTCTTGCCTGCGTAAGAAGCAGATTGTTCGGATCATACTTGGCAAAGACATCAAAAAATAATCCACCTGAGGCCTGAACCTGTTTGATTGATTTTTGCGCGCCTGGATACCCCTGGAATATAAGTCCAGCAACTCGTGCAACTTCCCGAAATTGACGTTTAGCCATTTCGCTTTGGTTCATACATTCAAGTAATTCTTCAATCAATCCATCGGGACATAAAAGCTTTTTCCATGTTGATACATTAATGTCCAGGTCTGAGCTGCTGGATAGGCTTAGTCCGTAATCATTAATGGAAACAGAAAGTGTCATTGGCTTGAGTTGTGACATTCGGTAGGCAATTAACGCACCCAATCCCTCGTGAGCAAGTCTTCCTGCAAATGGAAAAAGAAACCAGTTCGTTCCGTCATTTGTTTGGGTTTTTTCAATTAAAAATTCTGAAAATGAAGGGAGTTGTGACCATTGTGCCTGTAGTTCAAGTGTTCCCTTCATTGCATTTATTTCGGGTTCAACTGATTTCCCTAATCGAAACTGTTCAATTTGTTCCCTTACCGATTTTGCCAGTTCAGATGACAAGGGTGATTTTCCTCCACCCCAGACAGGAATAGTCCCTTTGCCAGATTTGGCTAATTTTACAATCGCGGTTAAATCTCGAACTCGAATGAGGGTGAGCAATTTTCCGGAAAAGAAAAAATTACTGCCTTTGGGAATTCTTGAGATGAAAGACTCTTCAATGGTTCCGAGAGTTTTTCCTTTTTGAAACTTAACACTTATTGCCGGATCACTCGTTATTGTGCCAATGGACATTCTATGAAACCGACTTATAATTCTTGATTGAACATGGTATGTGCCATCCTCCTTGATCACTCTCTTAAATTGATCGTATGCTTTAAGTGTTTTTCCTCCTTTGACAATGAATTCTATGGTCCAACCCCATTCTTCATCTGTCAGGTTGCGATACGACCAAGCGCTCCTTATTTCGGCAAGGGTTTCTTTCTCCTTAAACCCACCTCCTAAAGCCAAGGTGATTAAATGCTGGGAAAGTAAGTCTAGAGGTGCGACGAGTGGTTCTCTTTCTTCAATTTTTTTATCCTGCATCGATTTTCGTGCAGCGGCATATTCAATGAGTTCCATTGCCTGTGTGGGTACACAAATGATATTGCTCGTCGCTCCAGGTTGATGACCACACCGGCCCGCTCTTTGCAGAAGGCGTGCAATCCCTTTTGGACCACCAATTTGAATAACTTGTTCAACTGGAGAAAAATCTACACCAAGATCCAGACTACTTGTACAGACCACTGCTTTAATACTTCCTGCACGTAAGCGGTCTTCGACCTCCGTACGTACCTTCCGATCGATTGACCCATGATGTATTCCAATCTGGTCTTTCCATTTTGGACGAACGCTAAGAAGGGCATCAAACCAGTATTCGGTCTGAGAACGCACATTTGTAAATACAAGTGTTGTGGAATTTTTTTCTATTGCCTGAGCAACCTGTTCTACCAACTTACCCCCCAAGTGTCCTGCCCATGGGAATTTTTCCATGTTTTTGGGAATTAGGGTTTTAACCACAAATTTTTTGTGCATGTCCCCGTCTACAAGAATACCCACTTTTTCGTTTCCTAATAACGTGGACATCGCTTGTTCGAGGTTTCCCAAAGTTGCTGAGAGACCCCAGGTGCGGAGGGAGGGATTCCACATTCGTAATCGGGCCAGGCAAAGTTCGGTTTGTGAGCCTCTTTTAGTAGACAGTAATTCATGCCATTCATCCACAATTACTGCCCGGAGGTCAGAAAAGCATTCTTTAGTTTCTGGGTAGGATAATAGAAGTGACAGGCTTTCGGGGGTAGTTACAAGAGCTGTGGGAAACTTTCTTCTTTGTTTGGCTTTTATATTTCCAGAAGTGTCACCAGTTCTTGATTCCACTGTCCAGGGGATTTCCAACTCTTCAACCAATTCCCTGAGGCTTCTTGTGGTGTCTTCCACCAGTGCCCTTAATGGGGTTAACCAAAGTACACGAATTTTTGGGGAATGTTTACTACTTTTTGGGTTTTCCTCGATCCACTCGAGTAGCGGTGGAACCCAAACGGCGTAAGTTTTGCCTGTGCCTGTCGGTGCATGCACCAGTCCACTTTTCCCCTCACGATAGGCCTTCCATGTTTTCTTTTGAAAAGGAAAAGCTTTCCAGTTTCGACTTTTGAAAAAATCATTAATTTTTTCATTCGAGAGTTCAGGAATCAATTTTTTACCTGTTTTTTCACCATAGTGTAGACTGCTTTTCGGTGAATTTTTCAATGAGCTCTGGTCCATCTTGTTGGATATTGTTTACACGCGAACTGACTTGGTAGGCTTCAATTTTTTGCTGGGATTGAGCATAG
>JABGWU010000052.1 GCA_018645475.1 Opitutia bacterium | reverse complement strand
GGTGACTTATAACAACCGTTCCGTCGGTTAGCTCACCTATCAACCCAGTGTCGCTGGCAATGCAACCTTCGGAATCAAAGATTTTAAGAACACCACCTTTGGATTGGTTGGAAATTAGGTAATTCTTAATATTTCCACTTTCTGAACATTTCCAATCTATGTAAATCTTAGCATTTGGCATCCATTTTCCGGAAGTAATTCTTTTTGACTGATTGATTGGTTTTGGGCGTTGCGGATGATAATCTTCCCAAGCCTGCATGAAATTATAGGCATAGTGAGCAGTCATTCGGTCATCATCGTTATGATACCGTTTATCAAGATCAACGGAGTACAAAAATGCATCGGCAATCTGCCCTGCTTTTTCAGTGTGTGGAACGAGTAGTTCAAATCCATGTGGATAAAAATGGTAAGTATTCCTAGATCCATATTCGCCCCCATAAGAACCATCTGGATGCATGAAATACCAAGAAAAATCTACTGCCTTAATCAGAGACTTCAGGACAGTATGGTCTTTTTCACCCTTTGCTTCTTTCTTTTGCCAGTATTTGGCCAAAAAATCGATTGTACAAGTATGATAACCAGGATCTGCCCCTTCGTATTCTTGGTACCAACCTTCGCTCTGATCTTGCCAGGATAGCGTTATGGCAACTCTGTCTTCAGCTGTTTTACGTGCTTTTTCGTCTCCTGTAATGCAGTATACATTGTAGGCAGCCAAAGCAGCTAATGCTTGATGATTACTAAGTCTTCCAGATTCGTTTTCGTGTTCCAAGTGCCGAACTCGTTTAGTAAAAAGATCTTCCACTGATTCATCTTTCATACCAATTACTTGATAGGCTTCAGTAGCGGCGTACAAACTAAATACAAGAGCTCCCATTGCCCGTTCATAAGGGAAATAATCATCGCAGGTACCATCTTTGTGGCTTGATTTGATCATGTAACGAATCGCCGCTTCGGAAAGTTCCTTGAGCCTTTCGGTTTGGTAGTACTTGTTCCCCGGATATTCTCGAGCGAAGGCAAGGGCTAGGGGAAGCACCATTTCTTGGGACATGCCACAAGGGAAGTCCATGGTTCTATAGTGCCAAAAAGAACGATCAAAGCACCCATAAGTAGGGGAGTATGGATTTTGATCTATTAGATGCAAAAGCCTAGGTAGGTATGGTAACGCTAATTTTACATATTTATCCTTCAATATGAGCTTTCCTTTTTAGTTTTGGTGAACTGCGGTTATATCGAAATATTCAATGGCAAAAGAATAGCCCAAGTTGAGGAGGAATTTTAGGCATTCCTCTCGGTCTTTGTGGTCGAGGTGAATGTGTTCGAAATGAATGATCTTGGGTGTGACTTGTGAATAGGGAAACATTTTTATGAGTTCAAAGTCGTAACCTTCAGCATCTATTTGGAGAAGATCTAAATTCTCCATGGAATATTTGTCTATAATGTATTCAAAAGTCTCGCATTTTACAGATAACTTTTGTATGCACCCTCCAACGTCTCCTTTCGAATCTTCGGTTAGCATGCTCTCAATATGAGATCTGTCGAATGATGCTGCTGCATGAGCCCAAAGATCTTCAGGGTTTGAAGGATTTTTGATGGTGTATAAAGTTTTGAATCCAGATTTTTTATCGATGGCTAAGTTTCAAAAAAAATTTCATCAAGAACGTTTTCTTCATAGTTCTCTTTTAACTGTTGAAAGATTTCTGACTGAGGTTCTATCATGATTCCTTCGAGGAAATTCTTCAGAACGAATTTTCTCAAGGGGTCATTAAGTTTTCCGTCGTTAGATCCAACTTGAATGAATTTACACTTGTGGATAGAGGTTATCAGTTCGGACAAGATGTGCTCAAAGCTAATTTGAATTAAGCTGTTCTTGTGCTCAAGAAGGAAGGGGATTTGCTTTTCGATTTTATATCCTGAAAAAGCTGCAATTCTTTTAACAAAGTTTTTAATCATTAGAAATTACAATCCTAACCTCTTTCTTTGCCTTTGGGCATATACTTCTGGCACAAGATGAGTTTTTCTTAATTTGTGAATATTTTCTCTCATAGACAGGATTTTTTCATCTGAAAAACCAAGAATTCTGTTTAGTGCACTTGACCAACTTTTGACATCCTCGCAATTTTTAATTATTACACAATTAACATCATCTTCAAAAGGAATGTCATAACTATGAAGATAGTCATCTCCTAAAATGGGGATGGAACCACATGCAGTTGATTCAACAGGTCTTGGAGTCCAGTATGTGCCTGGGAGGCAAAAAACGAAGTCAGAATCCCTCATGACTTGAAAATATGCATCATAGCATAAAGTGTTTTCTCCGACGGCCCACAAAACTGATTGTGAGTTTTGATCTGAAACATTTATTTCGTGAGAATCCGTTACATTAATATTTTTAGTTCTCTTAATTTCAGAAAGTAGTTCAAGAAATACTTTTTGCCTGAATTCCGGACCTTTCGTACCCGCAACTGTGGCACAATAACTTCTTTTTTTGGCGGGATTATAATCTTCAAACAGTTGATCGGAAAGTGTTTGATCGAAGACAAAGGCCTGCATTGGTGATGCATGGTAAGGAAACTTTTTTTTGAATAAGGAAAAGACATCACTAGACGGGTATTCTGTTAAGTAACAAACTTCATTCACGCGCCGAAAGAATTGAGGATATTTCTTTAAATCTCTGATTTGCTGTAGAATTCTTTTTAGGTGGGTCCCAAAGGATGCGTCATACAATAAAATGATTCTTTCGGCCTTTTTAATTTCTTCCTTGAGTTTTTGGATCTGTTCACTGGAGTAAGGAACCCAATGGGCCCAGGTAAAAAACAGAACTGACCATTTTTTATCAATTTCTGCTTTGTGCGGATGCAGATATTGCTTCTTTAATTCGCTAACAAGCGGAAAACATAAATCGTGATCCGCCAAAGGTTGCGTGGTTTTTTGGTCCGCAAAGATATGAAAGGATTCTTCGGCGAAATTTAGAATTCGTATCAAGTTGGCTATGCCAGGACTTACGTTGTTGGTGAACAAGCAAATGTCTTTTTTATTCAATGTTTCGTGAACTTAGCCTTGTGATCAATGCTCTAGTTTCCGAGCGATGAATATTTGGTTTACGAAAATCCAATTGAAAATCACGAATGCTCCGATGATCCTATCACTAAAGTAAGAAAACGCAGGACTCATCGGTATTCGAAGGTAAGGAGCAAACCCAAGAGGGGCGCTCATGAATTTTCGATATTGAAGGGCTTCAAACCCAGTTTCCATGGCTAAACTGAAAAATGCTTGTCGGTTGAAGTCGAAGGCATGAAAATCATCATCATGAAGATTGAATTTTCCGGAAATCTTATCCCAAAAAGGGGACGGGCAAGTGGCCACTAAAAGGCCTCCTGGTTTAAGGTTTCTGTAAGCTTGCCTGAAAAGTTCAATTGGTTCATCAAGGTGTTCGAGAATGGCAAGCGCGGTTACCAGATCGTAACTTTCAGCTTTAATCTGATCAATGTTCTTGGTCACGTCTCCTTGAATGACCGAACAGTTTGGAGGAAACTCCCCCGAAGAATTAATCAATTCTTTTGAATATTCGACTCCCAAAGAGGTTTTGGCCTCCAAGAGCAGGTGAGTTTCGGACAGAGTAAAGCCATCTGCGCTTCCGAAATCCAAAATTCTAGGAGCATTAACCTTTGGCGAGAACTTCCGAAAAGCCTTTGATGTTTCGTAAGCCCTGCTTTTGTAACGATAAATCAAGTGCTTTTTTTTCTTACGGTCATGAGAATATCTTTCAGTCATGACGCCTTTGGGCGAATTGGAATTCATGGGTTTTACAATTATAGGTAAAATGTGCGTTTATCGATATTACCAAGACTTAAAGTCATGGGCAGTAACTTTCCTTACCTTTTTGTCTATAGCTAAGTAGGGGACTTCGCCAATGAAATGAGCCCATCCTGCAAAGGAGCTTGGAACTGAAACTAGAAAGTCACATTTGGACAAAGAATATAAGTTGGATAATGGATGACCTGCCCGAAAGAAAAAAGTATGCTTCTTAAAGGTAGTAAGATCTTGCTCTTCATCGGAGGCGATGAAGAAACCCACTTTTGAGGAAGCAAACAATTCCTCTATCTCTTCCATCCACTTTTGATAAGTTTCGGTTGGAAGGAAGAACTTGCCATTTTGCCAAGTTTTGTAATCGCCGTGCCTTATCGCTACACCAATGATTAGATCACAGCACTTAAGATGTTCAATCGGCTCCATGACTTGGGCGTCATAACTTTTGGCGATTTCAAAATATTCCCTTATTTTAGGCAGGTGATTTCTAAAAATCGAATATGGTTTGTTGTGAATGAAGCCACGAAGGAAGGTTAGGCCATTTCGCTCAATCTTAGCTTCAAGAGAAGCGAAATCCGATTCTGATTTAATCTCAAGCAAATCGATTGATTGAATGCCTTGTGCCTCTTTCAACTTTAGTAGCCTTAAGGAAATTCTATGCATACAAGCGGCAAGCTGTAACTGTAGGTTCTTTGCATGGAAGGATTTTGACGCAGGGTATCTGAGCAATAAGTCTTCTTTTGCTTTAACAAAGTAGTGTTGATTGCGGATGAGTCCGAAATTAAAGGTGAGAAGATTAAATTCTTCAGACCATTTTATCAGAAAACAACTCAAGTATAGTTGGTTGCCAATGTTACCATAAGTGTCGCAGAGGATTAGAAATTTTCGATTGGATGTTTTTTGCCACAAGAAAAAAAAGGCAAAAACTACTAAGTCGATAAAAACAAAAAACATATCAAGTTTTGCACGCATGTGATCAGTCTAATGGAGGCACTGAATGAATTTTATTGGATACTGAAAGGGGGAGCTGAAGGAGCAATGTCAGGTTGTTTAATTAAGATCGGGGAAGAACAAATTGGTCCGCCCGAATAGAGGTCTATGACTCCCGGTTCGAAGGTTTTGGAAACAACAAGCGAATGCTTCGCAGAAGCGCCTTCCACGCATACCTGGATCTCCGTTTTATTCCAATCAAAGAAAACTTGATTGTCGTTTTGCGTACTAAGTATTCTGTAAACGAGAATTCTTTTAAAAACATGCAGAGGTAAGCACCCACTAAAATGACGCGGTAATTGAATGACGTAGGTGGAGTTCAAACTTTCCGAACCAATGGAGTCCTCATAGTTGCGGTCAATAAATAGAGGTGTGCCTTGAGCATAGGGTAGAATTCTAAATTTGGGAGGACTTTGGACATTTCCTGAGGTTTTATGATGAGATTCAGATAATGGCTTATCTTTAGGGATTATATGCGACTTAATTTCATAGATAATCTTACGAGGTAAGAGGTTTTCTTTATAACTGATCATTCCAAATAGGAAAATTGCGATTGCAGTCATAAGAAATAGAGAAATCCTAACAATTAATGTATATGACTTTTTCGGTTTCAGGAAATTTGATGTGATATTTGTTGTTCTCTCTGGGAATCTTGGCATGTATTGTCTCCCACTCCTCGTCTTTTAAAATGTAAGTTATTTTCTTAAGAAAAGAAGAGATGTTTCTTTGATATTTTTTATATCCTTAAATCGTTCATCATTTGCATAGTAATCCTCCATCGTATTTGTTACGTCATTCCATTCGGTATCGTAGTCATGCCAAACGATAATTCCTTTTTCCTTATTCACTAATCTTAGTGCCAATTCCGTGTCATTCTCGACATATTTTTTCGTATGAGACCCATCAACAAATATAAAATCAAAATAATCATTCAAATCTTGCCGTTCAAATTTAGCGGAATCACTCAGGATTTGGATAATTGATCCTTTATCCTTTAGGTGGGAAAACTTTCTGCCGGGTGCCGTTTTATCCGTGTAGACTTTTTCCCAATCATGGAGTTCGTAAACTGTTTTGTCCGCATCGGTCGCCGGCAAGTCTAAGGTATAAATCTTAGGGTCTTTAAGAGAATTTTGGTGCATATTCAGAGTTGTTCGACCATCAAAGGTACCAATTTCAAAGATTTTATTTACCTTGAAATGTCTTATTAGAGAGACGATGCATAGAAGTTCGCTTAAACTAACATTCCCGTCTTCGGTTTCCTTTTCGCATATTTTTGCAGTAATTGGACCCGGAACAATTTCTTCTAAGCTAACTCTTGGGATTTTGTTTTTTTTCCCCTTCATGACAACCAACGCATCGTCTAGAACCTGATCAAAGTTAAGACCCTTTGTTCCCAAGCAGGTTCCTAACTTTAGGTATTTGATGAATATCTTGATCTTTTGTTTAATCAGTTTAATCAGTTTAATCATATGATTTTATATCAACTGATTGATAATCTCCGAGTACACCGAACTAGCCTTAATCTTTTTCATGCAATCTAGTTCCTTGGTGCAGAACTCTCCATCTTCCTCATGTATCCAACACGGACCGCATTCCATCCTTTCAAACAAATTAACGTTCTGGTCGTACCCTGAATTGGAGGGTGTTTCTCTGCCACCGTATATAATTACAGACTTAACGCCAACTGCAGCTGCCGCATGCATTAGGAAACTTACGCCGCCAACGAACAAACTGCATCTTTCAAGAACTGCAACCGATTCTCGCAAATCCAGTTTACCCGCAAAGCGAACTGTGTTTTCAAACTCTATTTCACTCTCATCTCCCAATTGAATGACGGTATATCCTTCCGTTAGTATTTCTAGCAATTCTTTCCAATATTTAGGCAACCAGTTCTTGCTAGATTCTTTGCTTGAAGTATTGATTGCTATGAAAGGTTTTTTGAAGGGTTTCAAGCGTTTCTTAGCATTTTCCCTTTCTTCTTCTGTCACTACATAGTGGGGTTTTCGAATTTTTGAAGATAACCCAAGTTTGTCCAAAGACTCAGATAGTATGTGTTTATCGGGATTTTTGTTTTGCCTAATCTCTAAATACCAGTGCCTAAAAGTAAAAAAGGTAGCCCCTTTGTTGAAGGAATGAATGCTGTCGTTGTTTTTGAGCAAATCAAAGTGCTTCGTGACGACATTCACCTTAATGTTAGGATATTTGTTCTTAATCGATTCCACTAAAGAGGTGAGCAAAAGCACATCTCCAATGCCAGGGAATGCGTTCAAGACAGTCAAACGCAAGTGGAACATTTCAAGTAAGGGCAAAAAAACTCTTATATTATGGCTTACTTTAAATCGGACTTTATCTAGCAGAGTAATTATTCGCTGTTACGGATTCGCAATATTTTGAAAATCTTTGTGGCTTGAATTTCAGGATTTTCTGTACTTCTTTAACTAAGTCTAAATCCTCTTCCGAAAACTTAAGTTCAACAATGGAAGATCTTGTATGGTAAGAAAAGATTTTGAAATTAGGCTTTGTGAGGAGTCTTTGGTTGCGGAAAGATATTTTGGAATCGAGGGTCATTCTAATTTTCTTATTCCAGCTTTCGAAATAAGATCTCTCATATGAAACGAGCGTAATAGGGTGAAGGTTCAATAAAGTAGGGAAATTCAAATCCTTTAATCCTTTTTCATTATCGAAGAGATTGCCCCATCGTGAAGTTTCGGCATTTATGCGATGACTGGTTTTGTAGAGGTATTTCCAAGATAATTGGGAATCTTTGCATTTGATCTCATACGTCACTTTGCTTTTCCCGGAATGCTCATCATACCACCTGATTCTATGCTTTTTGCGAATTTGATTTCCAGAAACGGAATCATCGAAAGTTGATAATGAATGGGTATCAAAATAGATGCTGTTAATGACTCTGTTAGGATACTTTTTTTGAAAAAACAGCGAGTTGATAGCTATTTTTCTTAAGAAAAAGGGTAGTGCATCCCCGTTGATTTCTTGTTTTAACTCAACCCGCTTTGGCGTGGTTTTTGGAGGATCAATCCTAATAGAGCGATTTAGAGTCAAAATGAGTACTTTCCAAAAGCAAACCGTTGAGCTCAATTGAACTTTTAATTTGTGATAGATGATCTAACTCGGATTTTATGATAGTAGTGTTGGTTGTAGAAATTTTTGCAGGACCAAAATTCTCCTTTTTCACATAAGCTGCAAGAGCGGCGATCTTGGCGCCTTCGATCCTTAGGTTATTCGCACTAATTCTTGAGGAGTCTTTGGAGACTATGCCAAAACCTATTTTTCTAAATTCGGAGTTCTCAATTTTAAGAAAAGTTCCTTCACCAGCTGATATTCCCTTATCCAAAACATTTTCTACAAGGATTTTGTTAATTTCAACCTCGCTTCCACTCAAATCAATCGCATCTCCTCTGATATCATGAAACTGACTATCTGAAATACGCCCGGTAACGAAATCTCCATCAAAAGCATCGGAGGCATTCGAAATGAATTTACATCCTAACATTGAGTAATTTGAGGAGATGATATTTAAAGCATCCTCTGCAAATGAATTGACAAAAGAACACTCAAGCAGATCAACTTCCGATTGATGGAAGGTGACTCCTCCAGTGCAAAACCAGCCGTTTCTATCTAATCCCTTTTGATTTACTTTTTGGCCGATCGCGGTGGTGTTTTCAATCTTCACATGTTTCCATTTCGAGCGATCTTTTGATTTGGAAACCAAAATGCCTCCCCAGGAGTCTTCTGCAGAAGTTAGCAATATCGGTTCATCGGGTTCTCCATTTGCGTAAATTGCAGATTCCGAAACCAAAACCGTTCCCTTTTCAAATTTGATGGTAGTTCCCTTTTCAATCATCAGGTTTCGCCCCTCAGGAATCCTAATGTCATTCGAAATTTGATAGTTGCCAGTTGGTATTAATAAATGATCGCCTTTTGACACAAAAAAAGAAGGTAATTCATCACGCATTGCTGGCCTAAAGAAAGGGAGTAACGGTGCTTCCAATATTTGTTCGTTAACAAGTAGCAAATTTATTATTGGGCTTTGTTGTCTACCCAAAATCCTTATAGAAGCATATGCATTTGAATCCGATGCGTTTGATTCTCCGGTGACCCTAGGTGAAAAATGAAAAATTCCCTCTCTTACCTTGGGTTCATGGGAAAAGCTTGCTGGAATAATGATTGATTTGGGATTGTGTGGGTTGCTCTTGTTCATCTCATTTCCCTTTATCAGAGATTGATTGGCATCCCATGTGGATTCCTCATATGAAAATGAAATAACTTCAATTGGTTGAGTTAATGCGTTTCGCACTCTAATTTCTATTTTTTCTTCTCCTTGGACCGAAATTCTTTTGGCAAAACAAACCGCAATTTTCTTAGTATCCAAACCTTCCCTGATCATTTCACATCTTCTTCTCAAAGTTACCCAAGGGTTACTTTCGACTAAATATCTTTTGTCGTTCCAAATGGTATGCCTATCCTCAAAAAACAAATCCTTCACTAGAAGATTCCGAATCTTTAACTCTTGCTCTGCCAGATCGGCATGCAAGTTATCGAGGTATTTAAGTGAGGAAAAAGTTTCGAGATGTTTTACATATTCATATGCAACTTTGGGAGAGGCCAAGGCGTAGTTAACCCAACTTTCATTCAATTCCTCCATGTTGAAATAGCTCACCCACTTTGATGCATTAGGATTAGGTTTTGCATCCATCCCGACAGGCTCTAATTTTGCGGATACCGGATTGAAATAGAAATTAATATCCGCAAATGAAAATCCGTGCTCTGCCCCCCAAATATGAGAGATGGCTAGAAATTTACCCAAAATCTGCACATCAAAAACTTGGCTTCCTGTAAGAGATCGATCCTGAAAACCTCTGAGTAGATGCAAAGCAGTGTTTTTTTGCTTTTTTAGTACTTCAGAGGAATTTACCCTCGATTCGTTGCGGATGTTGATTTGAGATGTACGGTAACTGTTTTGCCAATCAAGATTCCAATGACAGTTCCATTGGACATATTCGTCAAAAGCCAACACGAGTCCTTCTCTCCTCTTCTGCCCTTCGATAAGATGTTTGGAAAAATGCTCTTCAAGGGCATAGATTCCCATTTTTTTCCCATTTATGATCACATTGCAGAATTCGTATGCCGGAGCCACAACCCCTTCTTTTCTCAAAGTTTCCAAATATAACCACTCATAGGTGCTATGCCTTGTGGACGGCGCCTGAATCGAAAATCTGCTTTTGCCCAGTATGGTTTTACCCTTCTTGATCTCTGTTCTTAAAGACCATTTGCTTCCAGACCAATGCCATGCCAAATCCCCCTTTAACCTAACTTTGCATTCAAGAGGTTTGCTTTTATTCGAGACAGCGATTCGGGCGGACACAAAATCATCATCTTCGCTTCTAAGTATTCCTTCAGTCATCGCTTTTTCTCTTATTTGAGAAATTTTAGAAAAATTTTGGAAACTAATGTGATATTCGAGGGTTGGAAGATTGTTTTCTTCCAAGAATGCTGAAAATATATCTGAGGAAGCAAGAAACTGCAGGTTTGACTTAATCTGTCTTAAAAATTCTTTTGAATACACACCCATGACCAGACCTAAAGCGAAGACAAAAAGGACTCCAATAATTGCCGTCCTAGTCTTTTTACCGTTAGTTTTAGGATTCTCTCTAGAAAGTCGCACTATGAATTTTTATTCGTTTGGGTAAGTCGAATCGTCCAATAAGCTTATTGATGCGGATGGATAGGTTATGCGTAACTCTTCGACTAATCTTTCAGTTTCTTCGATTGAATTGAGTCCAAGTAGACAATTTATAACCAATTCCTCTTGTTGGAGGTCAATTCTTTGGAAATTAGCGTTTGTTGAATGCTTGTTTATGATTTCCGTGATCTTTTCTAGAGGTTTATTATGATCTTGTTCATATGAAGTCTGAATGCAGAGATGGATGTTTCCAGTTTTTGAAGATCTATTGCCCGAAAACAGAGCAGTAATTGAAAAAACTGCCAATATAAAAGGGACGCCAACTAAAGCCGCTTCTCGTTGATCGGCACCCAAGCAAAGTCCAAGGGCAATGGATAAGAAAATATAAGCTAATTCCTCGGGTTCTTTAATCGGCGTTCTGAATCGTACGATGGATAGTGCGCCTACCAAACCAAGAGATAGTGCAAGTGATGATTTCACGACTGTAATTACAAGCAAGGTGGTCAAACCGATAGCGGGCAGAGTGTATGAAAGATCCTTCCTTAAAATTCTGGTTTTGGATCGATGCAAATAGTGCAGTGAGATCACCAAACAAAGAAGGAAACCAATCCCCAGATTAAGTGATAAATCAATAAGGGAGAAGTTGATTGAGGGTACCTGTAAGCTATTCATTAATTCATAGGTTGTTGTTTTGAGCTAAAAAGATTCCGCTGCTTGGATTGTCATTTTCTAGGGATTGCGCTGTAACGGAGCTCTTAGG
This sequence comes from Opitutia bacterium, assembly GCA_018645475.1. Classification (GTDB taxonomy): domain Bacteria; phylum Verrucomicrobiota; class Verrucomicrobiia; order Opitutales; family Seribacteraceae; genus Seribacter. Next base: position 3,039 of record JABGWU010000052.1, on the reverse strand, counting down.
TATCGAAAAGTTAAGATTTTCAAATTCATTTTTCAAATAGCTCGCCGATTCGTGATCGTGCCATTCAAGAATAACAAATTTTGTATTCAGCAAGATTTCGGAGTAGTGCTTGAAAAGAAAGAATTCCGCACCCTCGACATCGCATTTCAACAAGTCGTAGGGAGGGGCTTGCCATCGGAAGATATCCTTTGTTGTTAGCACGGATGCTTTTGCGGCAATTTCATCTTCGCCCCTTTTAAAGTTCGAAGAAGCCATGTGTGGTCTGTCAAAAAAAAGAGTTACCCCCTCATCGGGGTTTCCAATGCATTTATTAATGAAAACGAAATTTTCTTTGTATTCTTTCCTTTGGGCAAGTTGCGTGAGAACTGGAAAACATCTCGCCGAAGGTTCCACCAGAAGCGATTTCAATTTTCTTTTCTCTAACAATGATTGTAGCCAAACGCTAAAAAAGCCATGGTGGGCTCCCAAATCAATAAGGCTTTTGATTTCTATGTTTGGAATAAAGCCTTCATATTCGTTTTGAATGAATATTTCTGAAAATGAATCGTAAGAATCATTATGGAAAAGTTTTGCCCAATAGCTGTTTAGGATGGGAATGGAAACGTCAAGTTCCTCAAAATAGAATTGCTTGATCCTATGAATGACTTTTGCTCTGATAGAGGGAATTTTCAGCAAAGAGGTAATGATCACGAGGAAATTTTAGAAAGGTGATTACTAAATCTTGCCAGAGTGGCATCCATGTTGTGCTTAGTTTTGATTTTCGTACTGCCTTGGTCGGCGTCGGTTTTCCTCTGAGCGTAATTTTTTAGTAAACTCCGAAAGTTTTCCGCTAATAAATCAATTGATTTTTTAGTAATTAACGTTGCCCCTTCGATGTCTACAAGGAAATCGTTGATGGCGGTGTTGGCGGGACCATAATAAACAACTGGTTTGGCGGAGGCGATCAATTCAGTGAGTTTTGAAGGAAACGAGTACTGGTAGTCCTTGTTAATGACTGGATCAAATGATGATGGAATCACAAAGGCATCGGAATTTTTCATTATTTTATATTTTGCTTCCAGGGGCATAACTAATCCATGATGAAAAACTCCTTTTTTCCCGATTTCATTTTCAAGAAAAGAATCGGGATGTCTTGCACCGTAAAGATGCATTTCAATGGGAACCCCTTGATCTCTTAATTGAGATATTACCAATAGGATGTCCTCGATGCTTTGTGTGTGCAAAGAATCGTAAAGACCCCCGATGAAAGTTACTATCAAGGGAGAGGAATGAGAGAATGTATTATCATCTTGTACTGGCATCTCTTTTTTTGGGAAACATCGGTTGTCGGGGAAATTGTGGAATACCTCTATATCCTTTCTTTGAGTGTTCTTTTCATACAGCATCTTCATTTTTTTACTTATAACCAAGAGAGAGTCTGCTCTTGAGATTGCCGCTAAATACTTACGTTGCAAAAAAAAGTCACAGTGATCGGCAATGTGGATGACATGTTTGGAGTTTTTTTTCTTACTGATCCAATCGCCCCAAAGCAGTGTGCAAGGAGAATAGACAAAACTGATGACGACATCGAATTCTTCAGGGACATTTCGGACAAGCCATTTGAGCGAATAAATTCCTCGCCATTCGGGAATTTTTCCAAGCAGGAGATTGAAGAGATTTTTTCTTCCGCGGTGATAAGGAACCTGTCCAAAGATATACCCTTTTTTTTCTCCAAATTCCTTAAAGTCTCCGTCCGTGAAAATAATTTTCTGAGAGAGCGAGCGGTGCAGGTTTTGTTGCATTGCCCCAAAACCGTTTGCAGTACCTGGTGGCGTTTCGGTAACCACCAAAATTTTCAACTTGTCGGTTTGTTTAATTTTTGTCGACTGATTGGCTTTGTACGATCTGCCGAATGATTTCTGCAAGGGAATGGCGAATTTTGAATTTAGGGAAATGAGAATAAATTTTTCTTAGATCGCTGTAATAACATATATGATCTCCGATGCGGTTCTCTTCCTCATACTCAAAAACTTGTTTCCTTCCCGAGAATTTTGAACAAATCTCAAAAGCTTCAATTATGGAACAAGAATTTGTTTTTCCACCACCCAAATTATAAACTTCGCCAGATCGAGGATTTTGTATGAAGCAGTCGATGAACCTCGCGACGTCTTCTGCATGAATATTATCACGAACCTGTTTCCCCTTGTAACCGAAAATTCTGTAAGTATTTCCTCCCAAGTTACATTTGACGAGGTAACTTAAAAATCCGTGTAGTTCGACTCCAGAGTGAGATGGTCCTGTGAGACAACCTCCCCTTAGGCAGCAAGTTGGCAAACCAAAGTAGCGACCATACTCTTGAACCATGATGTCCGCGGCTAATTTGGAGGCCCCAAACAACGAGTGTTTGCATTGATCAATGGTAAACGTTTCGGGAATCCCGAAGGAATAATCAGGATCGGCAAATTCCCATCGACTCTCTTTTTCCCTTAGATCAATCCGATTGGGACCATCGCCATACACTTTGTTTGTCGATAAGTGGACAAACGGGGATTCCGGGCAAGAGATTCGGGTTGCTTCGAGCAAATTCAGGGTTCCACACGCGTTCACGTCAAAGTCTTCGAAAGGTATGGAAGCGGCCTTGTCATGAGATGGTTGCGCAGCGGTGTGAATGATGGCATTAGGTTTTAGTTCATCAAGAAGATCGAGTACTTTTCCTCGATCTCTAATGTCGATGGCATGATGAGTGAAAGAGGGCAGAGAGTTCCTTAATTCCTTGAGTCGCCAAGTGGTGTCCCCCTGGGGACCAAAGAAAACCGCCCGTTGGTTGTTATCAATTCCATGCAAGACATGCCCATCTTTGGCGAAGTAAGAACACACTTCCGAACCAATTAGTCCAGATGACCCTGTCACTAGTATTTTCAACGCCAAAATAAGGATGATATCATCTGTCAGATAAGAAAGCCAAGGTTCCGATAGTAAATAAGAGGCAATCTTGTACTGTCAAAAAAGAGTATAATATGAATGGAGCATAACTGCTTCCGCCAATAATGATGAGAAGTC
>JABGWU010000051.1 GCA_018645475.1 Opitutia bacterium | reverse complement strand
GGTGGTTAATGCTTTCAAACGTTATGGGCGAGTCTATCAAATTGGTACTTTCGGTAGGTTTAACCGAAGCAACGATAAAGCATCTATCCTTAAACACAAAATCATGTCCAGCGGACTAATCAAGGACTCCAATGCGGTAAGGATGAAAAAAGGTGGATTAAAAGTAAAACAGTGGAGTGGGACACCCGGAATTGGGCCACAAACTATACCCGAAACATTGGATTGGGATCTTTACTGCGGTCCCTCCCCATGGAAACCCTATGAAAGCAGAAGAACGGGTGGTACACATCGTGGGTATTGGGACTACGAAGGCGGAGGGATGTGTGACATGGGGCAACATCACTTCGACCCCGAACAATGGACCTATGCAAAAGACCACACTAGTCCCGTTGAAATAACTCCATTCGCCCCACCATCTCATCCGGAGGTCACGGGAATGTGGGCGTGGGTAGAACTTAAATATGCAGACGGATTCAAATTCGTTATGGAAAGCGGAGAATGGGGCCCATCTTATGACCGCCATCCAGTCCGGGATGTTTCTCTGGATGACCTGTCCAAGGATGATCAAGAGAAGATTAAATCAATGCCTGACCCCGAGCCTTTATTGTCATTCGGAGAAGCGGTCAAACAACGCAAACAGGCAGGTGGTCATCCCGAAGCGGCTCACCGGGCAGCCTGTATTCTCCACTTAGCCAATCTGGCCATCCGTCTGGGTAGGAAATTAAAGTACGACCCTGACGAAGAAGTCTTTATCAAAGACAACGAGGCCAACCGTTTTCTCAATCCACCCATGAGTGCCCCTTGGAGAATCTAATACCCAACAAATACTTAAGATGAATACCAAGGAAATACTAAACGCCTTTCCCCGACCCGAAGGAAAAATTCTTCGTAATATCGACAAAGAAGCCTGCGAACAGGCAGTCGAACAAATTATCTTAGGAGGAAGGAAGATAACCCGGGAAATAATTGACCTCATTCTCGAACCAGGAAATGGTGATGACATCCGACCAAGACACGCGATTCACGCTACCGCAATTCGAGTGGGAGGAACCGGTAAGGAGAAGGAGAGAAATTCTTTTGCCTCAGCACTCGCAAGTACTCTTAAAGAAGACCGCCCTAAGGCTGTTAAAGGATTCGTCATTCGCCAACTACAGATTTGTGGAGGAGCCAAGCAGGCAGAGTCTATTGCTCTTTTTTTAAACGATTCCGAAGAACATCTTTATGAATTTTCAGCACAAGCCCTGGAAGCAATTGGGATCTTAACCATAGAGCATTTCCGCAAGGCTTACCCTTTGGCAAAAGGAGCTCCACGTCTCACAATTCTTCAAGGACTCGGCGTGCTTCAAGATAACAAGTCTCGACAATTCTTCCTTTCCGCAATGCAAGATAGCGACTTGGAAATACGACTTGCTGGAATCTGGTGCCTAATGCGAATTTCCTCCGCAAAGGACGCCGAATTGATGCTTTCTCAATCGCGTAAAGAAAAAGGCTGGGGCCGTATTAAAGCGACAGCATATTGTTTTGAACTTGCTGAAAAACTTGCAAAGAATGGTCAAAGCAAAGAAGCAAAAGGCATTTATATTAAAATTAAAAAATCGCATTCTGAAAAGCAAGATGCTTACCTTCGTGAATCAGCCGACCGGGGGTTGGCACAATTACAGTAAACCTCAATATCTAGTCATGCGCATAATCTTTCTCCTCTTGCTCCCAGTAGCCTTAGTCCAAGCTAAGCCCACTTATTGGAATCAATTTCGCGGCCCGAATGGGGACGGCGACGCTCAAAACTCACAACTACCAGTCCAATTCTCGGAAAGTAAAAACCTTACATGGAAAACGCCTATACCGGGAAAAGCATGGTCCTCTCCTGTTGTAAAAGATGGAACAGTTTGGATTACAAACGCCGATGAAGACGGATATAAAATGTGGGCTATTCAATTAGACTGGAAGACCGGTAAGCAGAAAAGAAAAGTATTAGTCTTTGAAAATAAAGAACCCCAATTCTGTCATCCTATGAATAGCTATGCAACTCCCACTCCTGTAATAAAGGGAGAGACGATATTTGTTCATTTCGGAACACATGGAACAGCTGCACTGGAGCTAAAAAGCGGAATAAAAATTTGGGAACGCAGAGATTTTAAATGTGATCATTTTCGCGGAGCTGCAGCATCTCCAATCACCCACGAAGAAAACCTGATCATACATTTTGACGGGCACGACTTACAATACATCGTCTGCTTGGATCAAAAAACAGGTAAGACCGTTTGGAAAAAAAATCGAGCTTATGACTTTAGGACCGATAACGGAGATCGAAAAAAGGCTTACTGTACCCCTAGTGTTATAACACATAACGGGAAAGAAGAACTAATAAGCCCAGGTGCAGTGGCCACCGAATCAAGAAATCCAAAAAATGGAGATCTATACTGGACT
>JABGWU010000050.1 GCA_018645475.1 Opitutia bacterium | reverse complement strand
GCAAGGTTTGAAAGATCGTAAATTTCCATTACCATTTGGCCATATCAATATGGTAGAGGAGTACTTTTGTACACGCCAGATGTGGGAATTTTTACATAATGTTTATTAAATATTTTCGCCAGCAATGCTAGACGGTTAACATTCGATGTATGAATGTAGTTTTCTAACAATTGAATGTAACACCGCCTTCAAATCGTCAATGCTTATTAATACGACATTGTTCTTTTAAAAAAAGATACTTTTGAGTGTAAAAAAACTAAAAAAGTTAAACTTCATCAAACTTTATGAATAACAAATTGAAATTTCTTTCAATTATCAAAAGCTCTCAAGGAAAAGAAAAAAGTCTGATCTCGAGTTTATTATCGATTAATCTGAACTGATATTCCGGTTCCGCGTGAATATGTTCGTGTAACCCCAGAATATCCTCCACCTTTTATACCAACTCCATTCATGTTCATCCCACCCGTGTATGGATTGACAAAAACTGGGGCCGGTCCACGGGGAAGGATGAGCAGAGAATTTGGATTTGGATTTTTTCCAAGGATTACTATTCTCTGTGGTTGTTGATAAAGAATGGGACCCCCAACGCTTTGGACACCGTATAAATTTCCTGAGGGAACGATTGCAACTTGCGAATTTTGGGAGATGGAGCGTCTTGATTGAAAGGATATTTTAGCCTGCCAGTTGTCTTCGATCAAATCAAAATTTATTTTAGTAGCATTAAACCGACCAAATGCACTGTCTAATTTGTTATACCCGTCGACCCAAGCAAGAAATGGGCTTGACCCGTTCCCTATGACAATCGGAGGAAGGCCGGGCTGATATAAAATTGTTTGACCATATCCCACTCCTCCAGCGTTTAAAATTTTAAGAAACATCTGAAGATGCCCAGGGTATTCCTTTCCAACATAAAGATAGTTCTCTTTGGTTCCTTCTAACCATTTTAAAACATAAGCTTGATCTGCGTCACTGAAGGAGGAAAGTTTGCAGCTAAAACTTTTTCCGTCGTTTCGAACAATGCTAACGATTGCAGATTTTTCTTCGTAGGAGGTGATGGATGCGTCTATTTTTCGAACGCCGTCCGAGCTCGTAAATGTGTGCGCTTCCAAAAAGAGTGTGAGGAAAAAAAGTAAGTTTATAAGCTTCAGAAAGGACATCTATAAAGAATCTAGACTGAAACCTGATGATTGGTCAAACCGCAAGGTGTTGTTTTTAGCTTGTGAATGCTTGAAGCAGGTTTTGGTATATGGCATTAATAATTCACCTAATTTAAGGCAAAAATTCATGACACCAAGAACATTACTTCTCTTCCTCTTATCTCTTTTTCTGGGAACAATTAATTTATTTTGTAAGAAATTACCCTTTACTCAAAAGCCAAATATTATACTCGTGATAACAGATGACCAAGGATATGGGCCTGTTGGTAAACATGGTCATCCGTGGATAAAGACACCTAACTTGGATGTTCTTCATGGACAGAGTACGAGATTTCAAAGTTTTTTAGTCAGCCCAACTTGTTCGCCTACAAGAGCTGCTTTGATGTCAGGTCGTCATCCAATGAAAAATGGAATTACTCATACTATTTTGGAGCGAGAGCGGATGGCCTTGAGTACGGTTACCTTGCCGCAAGTTTTGTCTAAAGCCGGCTATGTTTCAGGTATCTTTGGTAAATGGCACCTTGGGGATGAGGAGCCTTATCAGCCACACAATCGTGGCTTTGATGAAGCTTTTATTCATGGAGCGGGGGGAATTGGACAGGCGTATAAATGTTCCTGTGCTGATGCTCCCGGAAACAAGTATTTTAATCCGACCATCCGACATAATGGATCTTTTGTAAAGACCGAGGGGTATTGTACAGATCTATTTTTTACTGCAGGAATGGGATGGATAAAAAAAGTAAAGGATCAAGGGAAACCATTCTTCGCCTACATTACTACTAACGCTCCTCATGGTCCATTCATTGCTCCACCTTCCAACACCAAGCGATTTACCGATCTAGGATTTTCTGCAAAAACTGCCGGGTTTTACGGAATGATTGAGAATATTGATGAAAATATGGGTCGGTTGATGCAAAAAATTGATGACTGGAAATTGAGTGAAAATACGATTCTGATCTTCATGTCTGACAATGGAATGACGGGAGGCGGTTCAGGGCACGGGAAGGTTGGCACGAGTGTCAATGGCAATCCAATGGAGGCATACAATGCAAATATGAAAGGGCAGAAAGGTTCACCTGACGAGGGTGGTGTAAGGGTACCATTCTTTTTTCGTTGGTCAGGTAAGTTGAAGGGAAATCGTGAAATTATAAGGATTGCTGCACACATTGATTTATTACCAACGCTTGCTGATATTGCGGGAATTGAAAAATTACCTAATGGTCAGGTTGGGGGTCGCAGCCTTGTACCTCTTCTCAAGAATCCGAAGGCCAAGTGGAAGGATCGTCATTTATTTACCCAGGTCGCACGATGGAAAACTGGTTCTGACCCCACGGAACATATGTGGAAAAGTTTTGCGGTAAGAAATCAACGCTATCGATTAGTGGGTGGAAACCTTTATGATATGCAAACCGATCCAGGGCAAAAAATAGATATTGCCAAAAATAAACCTGAGTTAGTTAAAAGTATGCGAAAAGCATATGAGAAATTTTGGAAGGAAGCCCGCCCTCTAATGGTTAACGAAGAGGCACCAATGTCTCCAACTCGCCCATATCATGTTTTACATGCCAAGCAAATAGAGAATGGTGGTATTTCGAATTGGGAAGCACCGCAATTGTAAATTTTAAAGGCAGGAAATATGTTTAATTAACCTGTGATACAGCATGATAATTCGAACTCCGTTTTACCAGTGATTTCTTCGTTTTAGTTCCTTAAAAAAAAAGTCTGGTTATATATTGGATGTTTAAATTGATATGGTTCATGGGATTTAATTTTCGTAAAAAATTATAATATGGGGTTTAGGATTGCTATTTAATCAAAAATATTGACCATGGTTGACTTGAAGTCCGCAACTTTGGTTTATGTCTTCGGCTATTTTTCAAAGTTCGTACAATTCAACTTTTACTTCGAATGGTGAATTCGAAAGTATTATAATCCTAACAATTCACCATTAATATAGAGATAGTAAAAATGAGTAAAGGTACAGTAAAGTGGTTCAATTCAGATAAAGGTTTCGGTTTCATTACACCAGAGGGAGGGGGAGATGATCTTTTCGTCCATCATTCTGAAATTAAAAGTGGTGACGGATATGCCACATTAAATGACGGTCAGGAAGTTGAGTATGAGGAAGGAACTGGACAGAAAGGACCTTGCGCTAAGAATGTTGTTCCTGCTTAAGGAAATCAAAAAAAGTAGCTGTAGCTACATTTTAAATTCATTCAACTGAGTGAATTGTTTTTCTATTTGTAATAAAAACAATTCTTAAATCACTAAAATTAATTAGCTAATGGCAAAGGGACAAAACGCAAAAAAGGAAGTTAAAAAGAAAGCTGACAAGACTCCAAAAGAAAAGCGGGAAGCCAAGAAATTAAAAAAAGCAGCTAAAAGATAGCCGTTCTATTTAACCAAATTTTTTTGGAAGTTTGCCAAAGATTAGGCATGACTATTCCAATTTTAAGCAAATTAATTAACGTTATTTACATAGAGATTATCGATCGTTTTACATGATCGGTGGGATTTTTATATATTACCCATTGCGATACATTAAAAGTTTAAAATCTTTTTTTGATTTTTACTTTGTTCAAGAATTTTAAGAAATGAAGTCAAACTTGTTTGACTCGTTCAACATTTTTAAATCGATTTAAATGTATTCTTTAATGTGAATGCTTTATTTTCGATTTTTGTGATTTTTTTGTCGGCCATATGTGCGTCGGATTATATGCGCGGAAATGATTTAAAGAAGTTTATTTTTTTTGAAAAAAACATAAGACCAATTTTGGTTAGGAATTGTTATGAATGTCATTCTGAAAAATCACAAAAACCAAAAGCCAACCTTTTGCTCGATAGAAGAGATGGATGGATCAAAGGTGGAGATAGTGGCCCTGTAATTGTTCCGGGTGATCTGAATAGAAGTATATTAATTAAAGCTATTCGCTACGAGAACAATGATCTGCAGATGCCACCAGATAGAAAGTTGTCTGTGCAAGAAATCGAGGATTTTGAAAAATGGGTTACGAACGGTGCAAGTGGTCCACGGGGAGATATTGTAGGAATTGCTGAAAATAAGCGTCTTTTTCAGCTTAATGGATTAGCTGAAGGCCGTAAATACTGGGCATTTCAGGCGGTTCAATCTCATCCTGTTCCAATGGTTAGTTTAAAGAATTGGCCCAAACGCCCCATCGATTATTTTATTTTAGCAAAATTAGAGTCTAAAAATCTTAAACCAGCAATAAAAGCTGATCAAAACACATTATTAAGAAGGGTTTATTTCGATTTAACCGGACTTCCTCCAAGCCCTGACCAAATCGAATCTTTCGTTTTGGATCATTCACCACTGGCATATTCAAGGTTGGTGGATAGACTACTGGATTCTAAAAGATTTGGAGAACGATGGGGGCGTCATTGGTTAGATGTAGCTCGCTATGCGGATACCACTGGGGGGGGGCGTAATAATCCATTTCCAAATGCAACTCGATATCGTGACTATGTGATCAATAGTTTTAACGAAGACAAGCCATTTGATCGTTTCATTATCGAGCAAATTGCAGGTGATTTGATCCCAACCGACTCCGACTCTGAATATAATGAAAACTTAACCGGCACGGGATTCTTGGCTCTTGGACCTCATAATTACGAATTGCAGGATAAAGAACTATTGCGGATGGAGGTCGTAGACGAACAACTTAGTACAGTTGGGCGGGCATTTATGGGAATTACTATAGGGTGTGCTCGTTGTCATGATCATCCATTTGATCCGATTCCAATAAAAGATTACTATTCAATGGCCGGCATCTTTCGGAGTACTAATAGTTTAGTTCTTGGAAATGTAGCTAGTTTTCACGAAAGAGAATTAAGGGACGAGTTTGGCGTACAAAGAAAGGAACATAGAAATTTTTTGTCTTCTCTCGAAAAGAAATTAAAGGAATCCTTTTCAACATTAAAGTCATTGGGTGGCGAAAAGGTAAATTTAATTAAAAAACAAAGATCTCTGGACCCACTTTCCTTAGATGGAGTTGTTATGGATGATTTAGATGCCAAGTTGTCCGGAGAATGGATTTCCTCCACCAGTATAAATGGTTTTATCGGAAAAGGATATTTGCACGATGATAATAAGGATAAGGGCAATAAATCGATTACTTTTTCAGCAAACATTCCACATAAGGAAGAATATGATGTGCAAGTCTCGTATACTTCTGCTCCAAATCGATCGAAGAAAACTCCGGTGACTGTTATGCATGCAGATGGTGAACAGAAAATCTACATTGATCAAACTAAAGCCCCAAAGATACTTGGATTGTTTAAGTCCGTTGGGAGGTTTAATTTCGATAAGGGAGAGAGGGAAGTCGTCCAAATTACAACCGATGGCACAAAGAAAGTTGTTATCGCGGATGCTATTCGTTTAGTTCCTGTAATTAAAGAATTTTCTACTGCAAAACTCTCTCAAACGCTCCCAGTTAATTCTGAAAAAAAGGCAATTTTAAAAACTCAGATTAAGAACGCAGAAAAGCAAGTAGAGGAATTGAAAAAATCTATCGAGAAGCATAAAATGAATACTCCACCTAAAGTTCAAATGGTAATGTCCGTTTTGGAGCAGAAGGATGCTAGAGATTGGCATATTCATTTACGTGGAGGCGTGCGTAATTTAGGGCCTATTGTGCCGAGGGGTTTTTTGGTTGTTGCAACACCACCAAACATATCTGCTTATCCTAAGATCCCCAAATCATCTAGTGGTCGACTAGAACTTGCAACTTGGGTTTCATCTTCCCAGAACCCTCTGACCGCACGGGTATTTGTTAATCGTGTTTGGCACCATCTTTTTGGTCGAGGAATCGTGGCGAGCCCTGACAATTTCGGAGAAATGGGAAATCGACCGACTCATCCGGAACTTTTGGATTACCTAGCACAGTTTTTCATTGAAAACAAATGGTCCATAAAAGCACTCATTCGCGAGATTGTACTATCGGGTACATATCAAATGTCTTCTTCCGCTTCTGAGAAGCTATTAAGGAAGGATCCTGAGAATCAACTTTTTTCCAGACAGAATCGACGAAGATTGGAAGCGGAGGCGATTCAGGATGCTATGCTTTTGGCAAGTGGACAGATTGCTTTCAAAAACTCTAAGGCAAATCAAAACCGCTCATTATTTGAAAAGATTGATCGAAATAAAGTGCCTGAACTTTTTGATGTCTTTGATTATCCTAACCCCGGATTGGTTTCGGGTAAACGCAACATCAGTACAGTTCCCACCCAAGCATTGTTTATGATGAACAATGATTTTGTAATGAAGCAAGCTGAGCTTACAGCCAAAAACATTCTCATCCGCAAAAATTTAGCTGAGGCAGACAAGATTAAATTAGCTTTTTTGAGCTGCTTGGGGCGTGAACCACATTACGAAGAAAGGATAATTATTAATGATTATTTAGACCAAAGATTAAAGGGGGAAATAAGTTTAAAAGTAATGGAAGTCCTTGTGCATTCTCTTTTTGCATGTTTAGATTTCCGATATTTGAATTAATAAAAACATGACTAACTGCCTGCAAGAATTAAGCCGAAGAAGTTTATTGAAATCAGTGGCTTGCGGATTTGGTTCTCTTGCCTTAGCCAATTTGGAGCATATGAAGGCTCAATCTTCGAGCTCATTAACTGCGAAGCCTTCTTTTTTCCCCCAACGAGCTAAGCGTGTAATCTTTATTTTCATGGCAGGTGGTCCTAGTCATGTTGATACTTTCGATTATAAGCCGGAACTTTTTTCCAAAGACAATAAACAAATAGATTTTGTTGGGGTGCGAACGAACACTTTTGGAAAAGCAAGCAAGCGTACATTGATGAAACCTCTTTGGGGTTTTAAGCAGTATGGTCAAAGTGGGAAACATGTGTCCACTTTGTTTCCCCACATTGCTCAGCATGTTGATGAGCTTGCCTTTATCCATTCCATGCACACGGAAGGAGTTGCTCATGGTCCCTCTACCCTTTTCATGCATACTGGAGCCACTAACTTGGTTCGTCCATCTATGGGAAGTTGGGTTTCGTACGGTCTGGGGTCGGAAAATCATAATTTACCCGCCTTCGTAACGATTTCCCCATCTTCAAGTAAAGGCGGACCAAGGAATTACGGTAATGCTTTTTTACCATCTGTTCATCAGGGAACGGCTCTAGGAAGAGCAGGGAATGTCAATGGTGCTAAGATTCGAAATGTAGAAAATGCCATGCTTAGCGATTCTCAAAGAAAAAGTCGCTTTGATCTTTTACAGAATTTAAATGCGGTTCAATTAAGTGGCTACTTTCAAGATGATCAGCTTGAGGCTACTATTGAAAATTACGAGTTGGCTTGGCGAATGCAGATGGAGGCCCCCGAATTAACCGATTTATCGAAAGAGACGAAAGCCACCAGAAGTATTTATGGTATAGGCGAGAAACATACTGATGATTTTGGCAAGCAATGTTTATTAGCCAGAAGAATGGTCGAAAGAGGGGTTAGGTTTGTAAGCGTTAATTACTCTGATGAATCGGCTAATCCTAGGTGGGATCAACATAGTAATATGCCGAAGCATGCCGAGCACGCCAAAGCAACGGACAAACCAGTTGCTGGATTATTAAAGGATTTAAAAGCTCGGGGCTTATTGGAAGATACATTGATTTGGTGGGGAGGCGAATTCGGAAGAACACCATTTTCTCAAGGAAAAGATGGTAGAGATCATAACCCAAGAGGATTTACGGTATTTCTTGCCGGTGGCGGAGTTAAGCCAGGGATTTCTTTTGGCTCAACGGATGAAATTGGAGGTGTTGCCGTAGATAACCGGGTTCATATGCATGATCTACATGCCACTATCCTTCATGCATTGGGTTTGGATCACGAAAAATTGACTTACAATTATACAGGTAGGAATTTTCGATTGACCGATGTTCATGGTCGTGTGGTCAAAGAATTGTTTTCCTGAGATTTCATTTTTTAAACTTAAAGAATTAGGTTTTTTAGTTTCAATCATTTCAACATACATCTGCACCGAAATAGTAAAGTGCTTGCAAGAATTTGTTTCAGCTGTTACTTATTATCGCTTTCTCTAATTTTTTGTACCCCCCCATTTATCATGTCAGAATTAAGTGATTTAACTATTAAGGTAGCACCTCGCGATCAAACTGGTCGCCAAGCTTGCAATAAACTTCGAGCTTCAGGCAGAATACCGGCAGTTCTTTATGGTAAAGAAATCAATAAATCTGTCTCTCTTGAAGATAGATCAATGAGAATTTTACTTCGAAAAGCATCCGGGACATCTTCTTTACTTAGATTACTTGGAGAAAAAGGGGAAGATGAGCTTGTCTTAATAAAAGATATGCAAATGCACCCTATCAAAAACAGCATAATGCATATCGATTTTGTGCAAGTTAATCGGGGAGAAGATCTACAAACAAAGATTCCTCTTACCCTTAGTGGTGAAGCAGAAGGTGTCAAGACAGAGGGAGGGATTTTGGAGGTGTTGGCAAACGAGGTAGAAATTCGTTGTCGTCCAAGCAACCTTCCATCTCAAATCGAAATTGATATATCTAATCTTGCCCTTGGTGAAAATCTTCAAATTAAGGATTTGCCCAAACTAGATGGTGTTGAATATGTTACTGAGCCAGATGGGATGTTGGTTTCTTGCGTTGGAAGTGCTGGTGGTCGCTCTTCAGCTGAAGATGAAGAAGTTGCAACTGAGACAGAAGCAGACGAATCTGAATCCCCGGATTCCCCTTCGGAGGAAGACCCTAAAGAGTAATATTTGTTTTCTCCAAATGAACTGTGGAAAATTTCGCAATAATTGGTCTTGGGAATCCAGGATTGGTTTATCAAAAAACTCGTCACAACATTGGCTTTTGGTTGCTTGATGCAATTGCGGAGAAAGAAAATTTATTATTTAAATCAAGTAATGATTTTCACGCCGATCATTTAATAATGTCTAGAAAAAATAAAAGAATTTTATTAATAAAGCCGAAAACCTTTATGAATGAGAGTGGAAGATATCTTTCGAAAATACTTTCTTATTTCCGTTGTACAACTGAAAATGTAGTGCTTATACACGATGAATTAACTTTACCATTTGGAGAATTGAAAATATCCCACAGGCGGGGTGCTGGCGGACACAACGGGGTATCCAGCGTATTTAATTTTCTTGGCAATTCTCTTATACGTTTTCGAATAGGAATCGGTTCTAAACCACACCCAAAAATGAAGCTTTCTGACTTTGTTCTTTCCAAATTTTCGTCGGAGGAATGTAAATTATTAGACAGCAAAAGCGAAACCCTCATCGATACTCTGTATGATCTTATAGATAATGGGGTGGACGCCACAATGAATTTAATCAACCAAACCAAACCTTCCCAACTATCCTCATGAATAAGCGAAATTATTTAGCAACAATTGTATACGACGCTCACGGTGCAGATGGATCTGCAGACGAGATGATACCTAAACTCAGTGAAATTATTCGTCAAGTTGAAGGAGAAGTAACTAAAGTTGATAATCAAGGTTCTCATGACTTCATATATCCTCAAAGCAAGGATAGAACATCTGGAACTTTTCTTCAATTCGAAATTGAAGCGGATCCAGAAATGCCAACTCGTTTGAAGGAAAAATTAAAGTTGGAAAAAAAGGTTGATCGCATTCTCATCGAGCGCAAATAATAAGAATTGTTTTTTAATTTAAATTTATTTTCTTAATGGCTTCACTTAATAGAGTTCTACTCATTGGTAATCTTACCCGAGATCCAGATGTTAGAATGATGTCTAATGGCAGACCTGTCTGTAACTTTGGAATAGCATTGAACAGATCCTATAAAGATGCAGAGGGGAACAGAAAAGATGAAACAACTTTTGTTGAAGTTGAATCTTTTGGTCCCCGTGCGGAGGCAGTTGGAAGGTTTTTTACAAAAGGCCGTTCTATTTTCATTGAAGGCCGCTTGAAATTGGATCAATGGGAATCAAAGGAGGGTGAAAAAAGAAGTGCCTTACGCGTTGTATTGGACAGTTTTGAATTTGTTGACTCCAAGCAAGATGCCTCATCTTCGAATGTACGGAGTGTCGATTCAGTTCCCCCTCAAGTAATTGAAGATTCAAAAAATTCATCTCTCCCTGATAAAAATAAAGAAGATGATTTAGACGACGATGTTCCCTTTTAATAACTCATAAATTTACTTAATTATGGCCACAACAGAAATACTACTCGTACAACACATAAATAACTTAGGATCTGAAGGAGATGTTGTAAAAGTTCGCCCCGGATATGCCCGCAATTATCTTTTGCCACAACAGAAAGCTGTTCCTTTGAATTTGGCTAACAAGAAACGCTTAGATGCACTAAAAGTTGCTCGTGCTGCTAGAGAAACTGAAGAATTACAGAAATCTCAGGAAATAGCTTCAAAATTAAAGGAAGCTAAAATTGCAGTCGCAGTC
This sequence comes from Opitutia bacterium, assembly GCA_018645475.1. Lineage (GTDB taxonomy): Bacteria > Verrucomicrobiota > Verrucomicrobiia > Opitutales > Seribacteraceae > Seribacter. The sequence continues at coordinate 31,899 of JABGWU010000050.1, read as the reverse complement.
AAAACTGGTGCAGGCGGTAAACTTTTTGGGTCTGTTACCATTAATCACATTCTCGAAAAGCTTGGTGAAAAAGGATTTACTATTGATAAGAAACACATCAAATCTTTCACTCCGATAAAAGAATTAGGTATCAGCAAGGTTGCTGTTTCTTTGCACAATGATGTTGAAGCCGAAATCGAAGTGGAAGTAGTTTCAGAAAATCCAATAGAAGACAGCGAATAATTCTTTCCTGTTTGTAGAGAAATAGGATTAACCTAATGCCAACCTTGGGACCTTCTTCAAAGGAAAAATCGGGTAGCAGGTACACAGGCGACGATACAAAAAGAAAATCCTCAGTTAAGGATACGATAGAGGGTAAGCCTTTACCAAGTAACTTGGATGCTGAGCAAGGTTTACTTGCTGCCTGTATTATGGACACTTCTGGCGAGGTAATGGGTAGATGTGCCGAGCAAGCGATTGGAGCTGATCATTTTTACCATTTAAATCATCAGATCATTTTTGAAGCTTTGCTGGAGCTAAATCGTGATAACAAAGCTGCAGATGAAATCCTGCTTGCGGAAAAGCTTGAATCAAGAAAACAATTGGATCAAGTGGGTGGGCAAAATGCTTTATTTGAACTTACCTCAAGAATAGATACTACCGCACATGCCACCTATTGGTTGGATATTGTGAAAGAAAAAGCACTTTTGAGAAGATGCATTTATGTTGCATTTGAAATTATTGACGGTGCTAACAATTTACAGGGAGAAGTAGATGATTTTCTTTCTGGGATGGAACAGCGCGTTTGTGAATTAGGCGATGATCAGAATTCACGCTCTTCGTTACACTTCCGTGAGCCTATACAAAAGGCAATGGGAGAAATTCAAAAGATGCTTTCGAAAGAAGAGGCAGATGGTTTGCTCACTGGTTATAAGGATCTAGACAATTTAACAAACGGATTGAAGTCGGCTGAAATGATTGTTATTGCCGCACGGCCTTCAGTGGGGAAGACAAGCCTGGCGATGAACATTGTCGAAAATATTGCTTTTTCACACAAGTATATCAACAATCCTAAAAATACTTTGGTTTTTAGTTTAGAGATGAGTGCCTCTTCTTTGGCAATGCGATTGATATGTGGAAAAGCTAAGGTTAATATGAATGACCTACGAAAGGGTTTTGTCGCTAAAAATTATGCTGAAAAACTTAATGAAATTAGTCAACAATTTCAGCAAGCTCCTATTTGGGTGGATGATACCAGTGGATTAAGTATCAACCAAATTCGTGCAAAAGCTCGAAGAGTTAAATCAAGAAACGGATTGTCTTTAATCGTAGTTGATTATTTACAATTAATTTCTGGTGATAGATACTCTTCTTCACGAGAGAATGAGATTTCTGTAATATCTCGAGGTTTGAAGTCCATGGCAAAAGAATTGGAAGTACCCGTAATTGTACTTAGCCAGCTCAATCGTGATTCTGAAAAAGAAAAGAGAGACCCTAGGCTCTCTGATTTAAGAGAATCTGGGTCGATTGAGCAGGATGCAGACATTGTAATGTTATTGGGGAAACAAAGAAAAGGTGAGGATATTAGAGAAAGCGACATTTCGCAAGGCGAGGGAGACAGTCAAGTCGAAGATTTTGAGCCAATAAAACTTATTCTTGCCAAACAAAGAAATGGACCAACAGGTTATGTAAATCTTGCCTTTGTTCGAAAATACACAAAGTTTGAAAGTGCACAATATGATCCTCGCCTCAATTAAAAACTAAATGAATATAATTCGCTCACTATTTCCTATCCTATTTCTACTTTCAGGAATTGTGATTTTGTGGTCGCAAGTCATTCCAGATGGCAAGACAATTTCCTCCATTTCCATAGAATTAGATGGTCCTGACACTATCGGAAAATCCTTTATCTTACAAAACCTGCAGATTGAAACAGGAATCCCTTACAAATCAAATGCTATTGATAAATCGATTACAAACCTAATGGCTACTGGAGCAATTGATGATGTTAAGGTTTTCCTGGATCCTGATAAAACATCCGGATCAGATGTAGCGTTGGTTTTTAAGGTTTTTACAAAAGCTCGTATCGGTAAAATAATTTTTGAAGGCAATAAAAAGCTATCAGATAAGAAGCTTGAGAAATCAATCGAGATCAGTATCGGTGAATTACTCGACGAGGCAGAAATTAAATCCGATCAAAGAGCCCTTCGGGAATTGTATCTGGATAAAGGTTATTGGAATTCACAAGTAGATAGCCAAATTATTAGAAAAGAAGGAGATAGAAGTGTTTCCGTGGTTTTTACAATTGTTGAAAACGAGAAACGAAAAATAAGTAAAATAATTTTCGAAGGAAATAAAAATATTTCTGATAAGAAATTGATAAAAGAGATGGAGACAGCACCTTGGCGGTTTTGGCGGTTTTGGTCGAAAAGATCTCGTTATCGCCCAGCAGTCTTAGAAGAAGATTTAAATAACCTACGATCCGCATACCGGGATGAAGGCTTTTTGGATGTGGCTATTGAGCAAAGTGGAGTCAAAATTATACCTGCAGGAAAAGGTTCACTTGACATGGTAATTAATGTTGCTGAAGGAGAAAGATCATATTTTGGAGAAATTGCAATAGTTGGAAATTCGGTTATTACGACCGAGGATTTAAGAAGTTTGGATAACCGAGGTGACAAAGAACTTAAGACCGGAGGTTTTTACTCCCCCACCCTTCTTGCAGAAGAGCGAAGTCGTTTGAGAAAGAAATATGGAAAGAAAGGATATTTAGACGCCCGAGTTATTTCTATTCGCAAACCAAATTTAAAAACGGGACAAATTGATCTGCGTTTTGAAATTACAGAAAACAATAAATTTATGGTTAATTCCATCCAAGTTCGAGGCAACGACAAAACAAAAACAACTGCAATAGTGAGAGAATTGGCCTTGGCCCCGGGAGAAACTTTTGATTTGGTTCGAATGGAAACAAGTGAGGCACGATTACGTAATACCCGTTTCTTTGAAAAAGTAACCTTGGATGATGAACCGATCGCTTCGCAAGACCCTGAGTTACAAAGCAGTAGAAGGAATCTGGTTGTTAATGTTGAAGAAGGTCGAACTGGGCATGTTTCATTCGGAGTAGGTTTTAGTACATTAGAAAAAGCCATGATGTTTGCAGAATTCCGACAAGGAAATTTTGACATCATGAGGTGGAGGAGCCCGCATCGCTTGCAAGGAGACGGCCAGAAGTTTCGCCTTAGATTAAAACTCGGTGCCCGAAGTAATGAAGCTCGACTTGCATTGGAGGAACCATGGTTTATGAATAGGCGAGTTGCTGCTGGTTTCGAATTATTTAGGGAAAAATCTGACTACTACAGCTCATATTATGACGAAATGAGAGCGGGATTTGAGGTGTATTTTCGAAAAAGATTGTTCGAACTTGTGGAAGGACGCTTATTTTATCGTTTGGAGGATGTTAAAATTGATGATGTGAGCACATCGGTCGATGTACCAAAATTTATTAAAGAAGAAGATCTCTTGGTTTCAAAAGTTGGGCTTAGCTTAACAAGAGATACACGAAATAGCATTTTGTTTCCTTCTGAGGGTAGTATTGTAACAATTAGAAAAGAATTTGCGGGAGGTCCATTTGGTGGTGATGCAGATTACGGACGTTTTGAAATTCAGGGAGCAAAATTTATTGAGACTTTTGATCCCATGGAGCAGGTCTTATCTTTTGTTGGCAGAAGTGGTACATTGGGTCGTTTCGATGGAGAAGATGCCGATGTACCTTTCTTTGAAAAGTTTTTTTTAGGTGGTCCATACAATCTTAGGGGTTGGGATTATCGAGAGGCAGGCCCTCAAGCATCTAATGAACCTAGAGGAGGTAACTCTTATAGTTACCTGAGTGCCGAATATACTTTTAAAATAGCTGACCCATTACGCTTTGCATTTTTTTATGACGGCGGTTTCTTAAGAACTGGTGATTTTAAATTCTTCCCAGGTGATGATATGCAAGGATGGCATGACAACTGGGGATTGGGGGTTCGTATTATGGTTATGGGTATGCCCTTACGCTTGGATTTAGGATTTCCTATTACTGACCCTACAAATACAGGGGGCTCTCCCCAATTCCATTTTTCTGGTGGAACTCGTTTTTAATTTTACTGGCATCTCAATCCAACTCAAACCAACTCATATAATGAATTCGTTTTTTCGTTTCCCTCTCATCGTAGCGTTCTTGTTTTCGATTTCTTATTCATACGGCCAAAAAGTTGCTGTTGTTGATGTACAAAAAGTTTTTGATGGCTATCAAAAGGTCAAGGAAGCAAGAGAAAGATTAGACAAATCAAAAAAAATCGCTATGGAAGAACTCGAAATTTTTCGTGCTGAAATGGAAAAAATTGTAAAAGAGTTGAAGGAGATGGAAGAGAAGATTAAGAATCCAAATATTGATAGCACAGCACTTAGAAAAAAATATCAAGAAAAAGTTGAGAAAGCCAAAGTGAAACAGGATGATATGGTTTCCTATGATAAGAGGGCAAAAGCAACTATTGCACAAAGGCAACGCAACCTCCTTGTGGAGCACCTAGCTGATATTAGAAAGGCTGTCGAAAAAGTTGCCGGAGTCAAAGGTTACGATTTAATTCTGAACTCTTCTGAAACCCAGTTAGGAGTTTTTTATTCTGGAGAAAAGTTTAATATCACTGAAGATGTAATTGTTACCTTAAACGCAAGTTCAGGCAAGAAATAGAAATAGTAAACCTTCGACTGCTCTGAATTTGAGAGTTTATGGACCTTAAAATATCTATAGAGCGTTTGTTTGAAATTTTGCCTGATTCACAGGTAGAAGGTAGTACTAAAAATAAAGATTTAAAAGGAGTAGCTTCTTTAGAAAGCGCAAGGCAGGGGGACCTCTCATTTCTTGGGAATCCCAAATATAAAAATTTAGTTCAATCTACAAATGCAACACTTATCTTATTGCCTGAAGATTATGACGGTAGTCCAAAAGATGAACAGATTTACCTTCGAATCAAGGATCCATCAAAAGGATTAGCCTCTGTCTGTAGTTATTTGGAAAAAAACTTAGTAACTCCTCCAGAAATGTCAATTCATCCAACTGCATGGTTGGATAAAACGGCAAAAGTTGCAAATGGGGTAACTGTTGGTGCATTTGCTTTTATTGGAAAAAATGTTCAGATCGAGGAATATGTTTCAGTAGGGACTCATTGTCATGTGGGAGATAAATGTTCAATTGGAAAGAATAGCTACCTTCATCCTGGTGTTAAGCTTTTATCTAGATGTGATCTGGGAAAAAATGTAATTTTAAATGCAGGTGTAGTTATTGGGTCTGAGGGATACGGTTTTGATCAAGTCGATGGAGTTCATCATAAAATTCCTCACCTTGGAAAAGTAGTAGTAGAAGATGATGTGGAAATTGGAGCTAATACTTGTATTGATCGAGCACGATTCGAGGAAACGAGAATTGGTTCTGGAACTAAAATAGATAACTTAGTTCAGATTGGTCATAATGTTAGAATTGGTAAAGGTTGTTTAATTGTTGCCCAAGTCGGAATATCTGGAAGCACTCAGTTCGAGGATGGAGTTGTTGTAGGCGGCCAAGCTGGGTTTGCTGGTCATTTGAAAATAGGCAAAGGTGCGAAAATTGCTGGCCAAGCTGGAATCACAAAGAATGTGGAGGCAGGTGCTTTTCTCAAGGGAAACCCCGCTTTGCCTTTTCATTTGTCTCAAAGAATTTCAATCTTACAAAAAAAATTGCCTGAATTGTTCAATAGATTTGAAGGTATCACCGGTAAAGAGTAATTTTACTTATGCAAAACGGAAACAAACTAAAAATATTTACAGGCAATTCCAACAAGCCATTGGCGAGAGAAATATGCGATTACCTTCAAGTGCCTCTTGGGGATGCCGTTGTAACCTCCTTTCCTGATAATGAAAGCTTTGTTCGTTTTAACGAAAATATTCGGGGAATGGATGTATTTTTAGTTCAATCAACTTGTTCACCCGCAAATCATAATGTAATGGAACTGCTTATTATGATTGATGCAGCCAAAAGAGCATCAGCTGCTCGGGTAACTGCTGTACTTCCTTTTTTTGGGTATTCAAGGCAGGATCGAAAAGATCAACCTAGAGTGCCAATAACTTCAAAACTAGTTGCCAATCTTTTAGTTGCTGCAGGTGCTAACCGTATCTTGACTATGGATTTACATGCTCAGCAAATTCAAGGCTTCTTTGATATTCCAGTTGATCACTTATATGCTTCTCCTGTTTTCTTTGAAGACCTTAAAAGTCGTGATTCTGATAATATGACTATTTTTTCTCCGGATGTAGGTGGAATGAAAATGGCAAGTGCATATGCTGAAGTGTTGGGTTGCCCGATTGGATTTGTTGCAAAGAGAAGAACTGGTGCAAGTACTGTCGAAGCGATGAATTTAGTTGGAGAAGTCGAAGGCAGGGAAATTCTTCTCATTGATGACATGACAGAAACAGCTGGTACTTTGACTGCAGCTGCAAAACTTTTGAAAGAACGGGGAGCTAAAAAAGTCAGTGCAATAGTAAGTCATTGTGTTTTGAATGATACGGGTAAAGATAGATTAAATCAGGGTTTTCTAGATGAGTTGATTACTACTAATACTGTTGATATGGATATCGATGACCTTCCTATAAAAAAATTAAGTGTTGCCCCTCTTCTTGGTGAAGCAATTCGTCGTACCAATACTAATAGTAGTATTTCAAGCCTTTTTCAAATTAAAGGTTTTTAGATCTTAGCTAATTATAAACAAACGAATGCGTCGAATACGCTGAGTGTCTTATGCAGACTTTTTATATTCCTTTTGTTTTTTCTTTGCCATTTTTCTTTGTAAATTTTCTTTTTGCTCAACAAAAAGGTTTTACACTTAGTATTGATAATGGAGAAATTGACCGATTACTAATAAACGCTCCAACAAGTTATTCACCTGCACTTAAAAAAGCTACACCTGCTGTAGTTGCTGTAACAACCCAACAGGTTGTTAGAAGACTATACCCTGGAGGTTCATCTAATCCACGTGAGGAATTTCTTCGTAGGTATTTGGGAATTCCAAATTTTAATAATCCTCGAATCGAAGAAGAAATGGTTCCTGCTGGAATTGGCTCTGGTGTAATCGTAAGTCCGGAAGGTCATACGATAACTAATGCACATGTTATAACCGATCCAAGAACAGGCGATTTAGTCGAGGAAGTTTCGGTTCTTTTATCAGATAAGAGAGAATTTCAAGCTAAAATCATCGGATTTGACCGATCCACTGATGTTGCGGTACTTAAAATAGAATCTCCCAATCCATTACCTCACGTGTCTTTAGCAAATAGTGATTTGTTGGAAGTTGGTGATGTTGTATTTGCCGCAGGCAACCCCCTAGGAATAGGAATGACAGTTACTATGGGCATTATATCCGCTACTAAACGGACTGAACTTGGTGTACTTGAGCAGGAGGGTTCTTATGAAAATTTTATTCAAACTGATGCTGCCATTAATAGGGGAAATTCGGGCGGTGCACTCTTAGATGCAAGGGGGCGGTTAATTGGTATCAATACGGCCATTATCTCGCAAACTGGATCAAGTATTGGAATTGGTCTAGCTATACCCGTTAATATGGTTCAAAAGGTTCTTACAGATTTGGTACAAGAAGGAGGTATTCGTAGAGGTTTTCTTGGTGTAGAATTGGCACCGACTAACGATGGAAGTGGTGCGATAGTCGAAAAAATTGTGCAGGGAAGTGCTGCTGATCTTGCTGGTTTTATTCCTAAGGATAAAATAATTAAAGTTGGAGATCGAAAAGTAGATTCAATAAATCAATCCAGACTCGTTATTTCTCAAACTGCCCCAGGTACTAAATTACCAATAGATGTTATTCGCAGTGGAAAAAAAATTACATTATTTGTAACCCTCGATTTAATGGGCAGTAAAAATATAATTTCGATACCCGGAATTATGATGGAACCATTAACCGTTGAGAATCGACTTCAATTTCAAATACCTGCTACCACTAAAGGCGTTGTAGTAACTAAATCAACGGGTGACGCTGAAACATTTAAACAAGGAGTAGTGATTGTCGAAATTAACGGATATCAGGTTAATTCAGTTCAGGAAGTTGAGGAACAAATTAAAAGTGGTATCAATCGGTTTTATGTTTGGTATCGAAACAAATATCGTTTTCTCGCGTATCGTGTTCCTTGATTTTAAATTTGTGCTTTAACTTCCCGGTTTTGTTGGCTCTATTGATAATAATTCTTGAGGTAATTGATCTGGTTGATAAGTGGGAAATTCTAATTTTAGCAGAGGTTGGAACGGAATACCGAAATTTAGGTCTTCTGTACTACGGTCCACAAGTGAGGTAACCGCTAAAATTGAACATTTAGTTGCTCTTAAGATTGCAAGGGCTTCTGCAACTCTTCCCCCTTTTGTTACAACATCCTCAACAAGCAAAACTTTATCAGACTCACAAAGAGAGAAATTTCTTCTAAGTGCGAGCTTATCATCTACTTTCTCTAAAAAAATAAATCTACAATTTAATTGCCTTGCAATTTCTTGGCCCAAAACAAGTCCGCCCATTGCAGGGGATACAATTGTATTGGGTTTATCGACTCTTAACTTGTTTATTAATAGTTCAGCTAATCTGGTTACTTTATCCATGTATTGGCAGACTTGAGCACATTGGAAAAAATGCCCACTCCTAAGACCTGAACGTAATATAAAATGCCCAGTTAACAAGGCACTTGTCTCTTTAAAAATAGATATTACTTCATTATCGGATTTATCTGTCATGCGACTAGTTTTTTGAAGCATTTATCTTTGGCAACAGAATTCAGATAATTAGCTAAATAAATTGGTTTTCTTTGAAAAATATTGTAGCAATTTGCAGAGGATTTATTTAACCGATAACGGCTTTTCCCATCCTAGGTTTATTTCTGGCCCCATTTTGCTAATCCTGGAGTTTATACCCCTTAATTCCTTTTGCAATTTATCGATTTTTTCGTCCATTGTTAATTGTGCCTTCAGGCAATTTTTACTAGCAGTAATGAAATTTGGTGAAGCTGAAAAGTTGATAATCTTAGATCTGAAAACGGCTCCATCTGCATCGAATTTTACTTTACATTTAGAGCAACAAAAACCTACTTTTCTTCCTTCAAATATTGAAAAGATGGAATCGTCAGTGTCCTTTTTAGTCACAGGGCATTTTGTATTGATAACCGCTGTGTCTGAAGATTTAGAACTAATTTGATTCTTGATTACTTCTAGTTGTTTAACTTTCAATTGTTCGGTTGTAACGAGTTTGTTAATTGATTTTTGAATAGTATTTTTTTGAGACAAGAGATCATCATAAACTTCTTCGTCCACGAAATGTTTTTTAAGTGTATCTGCTCCATGAGGAGTCATTTTCGTTTGCCAGAGAAAAACCTTATCTAAATTATCAAGCTTTTGGAGATGAGGGATAGAAGCATCAGAAATATTTGTCCCATAAAGATTTAAGTATTTTAAATTTGATAAACTAGATATAGGTATCGAAGCTGCATCTGTTATGGAGGTATTCTCTAAGTGCAATCTCGAAAGTAGTTTGAATTTCCGAAGTAAGGAGATGCCTTTGTCCGATACATTTGTTCTAGCTAGGTTAAGCCAAATGATTTGTTCGGCAATAGGTTCCAGTAGGTGAATATTTTCATCACTGAATTTTTTACCGACATAGGAAGCGTTAACGTAAATTGCATTGGTGTTTTGTGCGACGGGAATAGCTAGTATACCTTTTGCGCGAATTTTTTCTAGAAGTTCTGGTTTAGCTCTCGGGACAACAGGTAGCTTGGGTTGTAATACAACATTTTTGGAAATTAATTTGTTCGGCATGTTTTTGAAAACATGAAGAGCAGAATTTGTAGATGCTGGATCCAAGTCGGAAACCAGAAGGTCAAAGGATGCCCCTAATGATATCCATGCTTTCATGACATCAAGTTCTTGCTTAGTTACCGGATTATAATGATCCGTGTCTTCCATCGGAGGCATTGCTTCGTCATCATCTTTTGGGAGAGTAATCCGATAAATCAATTCGCTATCTTCAATATTACCTTTTATGACAATATCTTCTCCCGCCCCACTGCCTCCCTTCAAAAAGTCTTCTTTAGAATTAAGCCTTAGTTTACCTTTATTTTTATTCTTCCCGTGGCACTCTTGACATTTAGCAACAAATACAGGGTGAATTAAACTATCATAAATATTTTTTGATAAAGGTTCAGTTGCAGCATTCAACGAATGTGAATTCAGAATAATTGTGATCAGTAAAAAAATAATGGATACTCTCATAATTCGATTGGGAAATTGCTATTAATAATTACAATATAATTGTTGTTATCTAATCCAAAGCAAGAAAATGATTATAATATGATTAAAAAAATTGATTGGGGTAAGGAACTATGGCATCTACTTTTTTTCGGCTGTATAGGATTCACTATTTGGCCTTTAATTATCTATTACTTGGGTCAAAGTATGCAGGTTGACTATTTTGTAAACCTTCCATTACGAACATGGGCTGAGCAGAAAGTTTATGGTCCTCTGTCTTACTTTAATTTTCGCTCTCTAATAAGCCTTATTATTTTGTTTTTTCCATTGCTGTCGTCTTTAGCAATAAGAAGTTTATTAAAATTTACGCGTAGATGAACTTCTATATTTGTTCTGGTATCAAGCTTTCTTGATGTTTGCAAAAGTTAGCGTAAGATCCATCTAAATCTAAAAGTTCTTCATGGCTGCCTTGTTCAATAATCTCGCCATGATTTAGAAAGATGATTTGGTCTGCCTCTCGAATTGTGCTGAGCCTATGTGCGATAATAAGTGTAGTTCTGTCTTTGATTAACTGATCTAAGGCAAGTTGTATTTTTCTTTCGGTTTCAACATCGACGCTAGAAGTGGCCTCATCTAAGATTACAATAGGAGGAGACTTCAGTATTACTCTAGCAAGGGTTAGTCTTTGTTTTTCTCCCATACTTAGCCTAATGCCTCTTTCTCCTATTAAAGTATCTAGCCCCTCAGGTAGTTTTTGGACAAATTCCCATGCTCGTGCCACTTTTAATGCATCTATAATGTCTTCATCTCTGGAGAATGGTAAGGCAAGAAGAAGATTTTCTCTAATTGTTGTATCAAATAAAAATGGGTCTTGTGAAACGAGCCCTATACTACCTCTAAGAGAGCTGAGTGAAAGTTTTTTCACATTTATTCCACCCAGGGATACTTCTCCTGACTCCACATCATAATAGCGAAGCAGAAGATTTGCTATCGTACTTTTACCCGCACCTGTTGGCCCAACAAGGGCAGTGGTTGATCCTGCTGGTAAATAAAAATTTAAGTCACGAACAATGGATTGTCTTTCATCATAGGCAAAAGTTACCTTTGAAAATTTTATGGAGTGATCAACCTTAGGAAATTGTAAAGATTGTTCGGGGCTCTTAATTAACACATCCTCATCCAAAATCTCAAAAACTCTTTCTCCAGATGCTTTTCCTGCACTTATCATATTATTTATGGAGACCAATTGTCTAACCGGTTCGTAAAACATGTTTGCATAAAGAAGAAAAGCAAAGAATTGGCCTTTTGAAAAAGAGGCGTCTGTCTGTAATAGATATGCACCCATGCCAACAACGGCCAAAATTCCGAGAGATGATGTAAAACTCGCGGTTGGTCCTTGAATAGACCATCTGTACATTGCTTTCAGGGATGCAGTTTCTAATTTTTGACTACATTCAAGAAACCGTTTTTTTTCTCGGGCTTTTAAGTCGAATGCATGAATTAATCGATTACCTTGAATATCCTCGACCAACAACGAATTTAAATTACCTGAAGCCTCTCGAACCTCCTTCCAATTCTTTTTTGATATCTTTGAATATCTAAAAGCCATTAATAGCAAAATGGGTAGAGGAAAAAATACAAGAGCTGCGAGTCTGGGCTCCTGCACAAACATCATAATAGTTACACCAATTAAAGTGAGAACTGCAATGACTCCTTGTTCAGTTCCATCCAAAATTGCCCGTTCAACATTTTGTACATCCTCCACTACGCGAGATGCAATGTCGCCACTTTTTCTTTTGTCATAAAAATTGATTGGTAAATTAAGTAATTTATCATGAAGAGCTTTTCTAATTCTTAAGATAACTTTTTGTTCTAACTTGTTATTTACCCGGATTCTTAAGCAATTAAAAATTTCCTTAGCAAGAAAAAGTCCTCCAATAAAAAGAATACCGTTCAAAAGAAATTTTTGATTATCGAGGCCTTCGGTAAAAATTTGATCCAATACTTGCTGAATGGCAGATGGAACCATTACTGATAGGATCGTCATTATAAAAGCTAATGATAGGGTAAGAGCAAAGAGAATTTTGTGCACCAAAATATAAGAAGAAATCCGAATAATAATTTTTTTGTTTTTGCTTTGTTTCATGTTTGGTATTGAAGAGATAGACAAACCCTTTTTCTTCATTTTGACAAACATCGACAACACAATCCAAGAAGGACCCACAGGTGCAATTCTTCGTGACTTGCCATCTCCGTATCAACCTCATCCACTTGGGTTGTTACATCTTCCACGTTTCATTGCAAAAATTCGAAAATATTTGAAAAATGAATTGCCGAAGAGTTATCAACGTAATTTCACTAAAGGTTTTGATGGTTTTTTATGCCTTCACTTGGAAATTAATCCACAAGATGTGATTGAATGTGTTAAAAATGCGGTCTCGGAGCAGGAGTTAGATGGTCAATTGAAAGAGCTTTTTCCCGCAGAGCTTAATGCACATGTTTGGAATCGAAAAGTTGTGCAAATGGGAATGTCTGACATGGCATTCGAAAAATTAGAAGAAGTAAAATCTGCCCTTGGGGCAGAAAAACGTTCAGATTTACGCTCTTTTGCAGATGTTATTGAATTTGATGAAGGGCGTATAGAATAGGTTTTCGCTAAATCCTTTTTACGGTTAATAAAGTTAAATCATCTCTATCGCTGGATATTGAAGAGAATTCTTCCAAGCTTTTCATGAGAGAAGAATTAAAAGAAAGCGGACTTTTCTCTTTTGCACCTTTAAGCTTCTCGCACAGTCTATTTAATCCAAATTCTTCTTTCGATTGGTTTTGTGATTCTGTAACACCATCTGTGTAAAGGACAAGCATATCCCCTTTATTAAATGAACATGTTTGGTCTTCAATAACTTCTTCGAATAGATCAGATGGAACCATGCCAAGTGCCATTCCACTGCCATGAAGTTTATCAACTTTTAATTCCTCTTCATTCGTCCTCCCCAAGAGTGCCGGTTCATGTCCTGCCCGGGTATAAGTTATAGTATTAGCATTTGTGTCAATAATCGCGAGAACAAGTGTTATGAACATATCTTCTCGGATTCGTTCTTCTAGATCTTGATTAAGTTGAATTAAGATTTCTCGCGGAGTTTTAGATTTTTTAACATAATGTCTTAGATTTGTCTGGCAGAGAGCCATAAGGAGTGAGGCGGGTACTCCTTTTCCGGATACATCTGCAACAGATACTGCGAATTTAGTGGCCGATAATTTATAAAAATCATAAAAGTCACCGCTAACCTGTGAAGAGGGAACATATTGTGTGTCAATTTCCAAGCCTTTGAAATCTGGTGATTCTTTGGCTAAGAATAATTCCTGGACATCTCTGGCTAAAGTCAAGTCGGAGTCCATTCTTGTTTTTTCAACTCTTAAATTCATCGCATCAGAATTTTTGATGGCAAGAGCTGCCTGCTCTGCTAATGAGTTGACTAGTGACAGGTCAGTTTCGCTGAAAGGCATGCCATTGGTAGGATTCGCAACAACAAGGACTCCTAAAATTTGATCGTCATGTACTAAGGGAGAATAGATGAGTGATCGCAGAATTAGCGATGGATCATCATGTTTAATAACCCTCGGATCAATATTTGCCTGCGGTACATAAACAGCTTTTCCTGTCTTGGCTACTTCACCAATTATACCTTCCCCATCTTCTAATACTTCTGAAGCTAAAATTTTTTCTAAAAAACGAGCCCTTGTGGAACTAGCATCATCGGGTGAAGACTTTAATTTCCGCTGTGGCGGAAACAGTCCTTCGGCTGCTATACTTTGAAGTTTTCCATTTGTTAATTTTTCATATACGCATGCACTAAGTGCACCCGTGGTCATTACCGCTGTATGAGCAATTCTTTGATAAAGATCTTTTCTCTCCACACCTTCTCCAATTGCAACGGCTAGATTATGCATGAAATTAACGACAATCTCTTTTTCCTGCTGGAGGCGAATCTTTTGATCTTGAAGTAGAGACTTTTCTGCTTTTGCTTTTTTTCTTGTATAATTCCATGCAAATATTCCAAGGAATAATCCTGCAAGAAAATATAAAAATGAATTCATGTGGAAATTAGATTGCTAAGCAGAATCCTCAACTTTTTGCTCTAGAAAATTGACTACATCCTTAAAAATTTTTGAGTTTTTTTCATTTAGATCTAGTAAATTTCTATGAGCATTGTAAATTAGTTCAGGGTGTGCTTTGTCGCTCTTTAATTTCACTTTGAGCCCTTCTAATTCGTCTGAATTAGATACAACTTCTGAACTTACAGTTGCAATTTTATGTATACCTAGGTTTTTAACGGTTTCTAGGTTTCTTCCAATTAAATTGAGAAGAGTGAGGTCTCCACCATCATGAGACTTTCTTAATTGCAGAGCGAGTCCAACTAAAATTCCCAAAAATGTACTATCCATGCTTGAGCAATTTTGAAAATCGATCACAAACAATCTATTTCCTTCGTCGAACATTTCATATAAAAAGGATTTTAAAGGAGCACAATTTATGTACGAAGCTTTGTCTTTAATTTTGACATAAACTTTGTCATTTCTGGCGCAAACTTTATATATCGATTCTTTGTTCACGCTGCTATGTCGGAGTTTGAAACTAAGTTATCTTTGTAGGTAAGATAACAAATGGTATGTGTTCTTTCGCAAAATAGAAAATAAAAAGTTATAAGACTTCTTTAATCGCGTTAAAGTCAGGTAAATTTTTAGGATCTTCAGATGACCAAGCATATAAAATTTCACCACTTTTTGAGATTACGAAAGCAGATCTTTTGGAAACGCCCTTAAAGCCAATAAAATCCTCATACAAAACACCATATTCAGTTGATACATCTTTGTTGAAATCACTAAGTAAAGGGAAATTAAGATTTTCTTTTAAAGCCATAGCCTCTTGAGCAAATGGACTGTCTACGCTTATTCCCAAAACTTTTGCATTAAGGTTATTGTAAGAAGAGATGTCATCTCGTATTGAGCAGGTTTCCTCGGTACAAACACCAGTAAAGGCGAAAGGAAAGAAAAGTAATACGACTGATGATTCTCCTTTAAAGGAACTGAGCGTTATGTCTGATAGACCTTCGGGCGTTTTTGTTTTTAGGGAGAAATCTGGTGCGGGTGTGCCTACGGTTAATGTCATGTCAACAATTGTTATTTTGTGGTTTGTTCAACTATAAATTAGGTAACGGACTATACACCGAAAGCAAGCGGAATTAGCGGTTAGATAAAAAGAATTAGAATTCTACGCTCGAAGAATGTTTTTATTTTCGTTATAAGATGATTCATTCTAATTAAAAAATGAGTAAATCCGAATTGTTGTCGAACACCGAAATTATTATTGGTGAAGAAGAATTAGTTAATAAAATATCACAGGGTAAGAAGCTAAAAATAAAGTTTGGAGTCGACCCAACTAGGCCAGATTTAACCTTTGGGCATTTGGTCGTACTTAACAAATTAAAGCAATTCCAGGAAGCGGGGCATGAGGCAATTTTGTTGATTGGAGACTACACAGCACGAATCGGAGATCCGAGTGGTCGATCTGACTTAAGACCTGAATTGACTGAAGCGGAGGTAAATGAGAATGCTAAAACATATCTCGATCAGGCGTTCAGAATAATTGATCGTACAAAAACTGTGGTTCGAAGAAATAGCGAATGGTTTAGTAAAATGTCTTTTGCCGATTCGCTTTCTTTATCAAGAAAAATGACAGTAGCTAGAATGTTAGAAAGAGATGATTTTGAAAAACGTTTTAAAAGTAACCAACCTATTTCGATGGTAGAGTTTATGTATCCTTTGATTCAGGGATATGATTCCATTGTTCTCGAGTCTGATGTTGAAATTGGTGGCTCTGATCAACTTTTCAATATGCTAGTGGGTAGAGCTCTACAAAAGGATGAAGGTTTGCAGTCACAAGCTGTTTTGACAATGCCATTACTGGTCGGTTTAGATGGGACAAAGAAAATGTCTAAGAGCTTAGATAATTACATAGCATTTAACGATAGTGCTAGAGATATTTTTGGTAAAACTATGTCTATTTCTGACGAGACTATGTGGAATTACTATAAATTATTGCTTCTCGAAAGTGACGAATCCATCAAAATTTTAAAACAGAAGCACCCCATGGAAATGAAGAAAAATTTATCTAGGGAGCTAACGAGTTTATTTTACGGAACTAAAATAGGAGAAAAAGAAAAAATTTCTTTTTCCAATGTATTTACACAAAAAGAGAACCCTGATGAGATGGAGACATTTTCTCTAAGTCAAATTATTCCGGATGGAGAAATAACTAATATATTAAATACTCTCAATAATACCGAAATTTTTGATTCGAAAGGGCAGATTCGTAGACTAATTGAACAGGGTGCTATAAAAATAGATGGTCAAAAAGTAATTAAGCCAGAGGAATTAATTGAGTTGCACGAGAATAGTAAAGGTATTGTTGTTAAGGCGGGTAAAAAGATCTTCTTTACTTTAATTCCCTAGGTAAAACTTTTTTAATAAAAGGACCCGTTAAGCTTCTTTTATTCGATAAAATTTGTGAGATTGTTCCTTTAAATATTATTTTGCCCCCTTCTTCTCCACCTTTAGGCCCGAGCTCAAATAGATAGTCTGCTTCGGCTATAATGTCGGAATCATGCTCAATGACGATAACAGTATTTCCCTCGTTTACTAAACGCTGTATCAAAAGAATTAATTTCTTACAATCTGCTGTATGTAGACCTATTGTGGGTTCCTCCAAGATGTAAAGCGTTGGTTTAAATTTTTGTAGTTTTCGATGCTTCTGTTTATCGATACCGAGAGCTAATTCGGCAGCTAATTTTAATCTTTGTGCCTCACCTCCAGAAAGGGTTGGTGAAATTTGACCTAATTTTATATAACCAAGACCAGTTTCAACCATGATCGAAAATGTTTCGGAAAGGAAGTGGTCAAATTTGAAAAAATCTGCGGCTTCTTCAAAAGTTAGATTAAGAATTTCAGCAATATTTTTGCCTTTCCATTGCAGTCCGAGTATTTCTTCGCGGTACCTAAAACCGTTGCATTCTGAACAGGTAACATATGAATTTGGTAAAAAATTCATTTCTACTTTTATTCGCCCCGCACCTTTGCACACCTCACATCTTCCTCCTTTAACATTAAACGAGAAATGGCTTGGAGAAAAACCTTTAGCCTTGGCTTCTGGAAGAGTAGATATCATTGTCCTAATTTTATCCCAAATACCTAGATAGGTAACTGGAGTAGAACGAGGAGTTTTTCCTATTGGACTTTGGGTTACTTCAATAGACTTATTGAAAATATTACCATTTAATATTGTGCCATTAGCTAATTTTAAAGTATCCGTTTTTTCTTTTATAGCTTCTTTAATTGCTTTATGAATAAACCCTCTTACCAAACTTGATTTTCCGGACCCAGAAACTCCGCAACATACCGATAAACAACCCAGTGGAATATCGATGTTGATATTTTTAAGATTCCTGAAGTTTATTTTTTTCAACCCTATCCAATCTGAATTTTTTGTACTCTTTTTTTTAGGTGGTACTTTCCTCCATTTCCCAAGTATTGGATGTACGATTCCTTCTCGCATATATGTTGCCGTGGAAGATCCCTTAATTTTATGAACTTCAATTGGTTTTCCTGATCCTACTACTCTGCCCCCCTTGCTTCCAGCATGTGGTCCTATATCGACAAGGTAGTCTGCCTGTAAAATTGTTTCTGGGTCATGTTCAACTACCAACAAGGAATTCCCTTTTCTTTGTAAGTCCCTGAGTGAAGTTAGTAATTTTTGATTATCTTTGGGGTGAAGACCAATTGATGGTTCATCAAGCACATACAGGACTCCCGAAAGATTTGATCCTAATTGTCCAGCTAGCCTTATTCTTTGTGCTTCACCACCAGACAGAGAAGATGTTTCGCGATCCAAAGATAGGTATTCAAGCCCAACTTTCTTCATGAATTGAAGCCTTTCAATAATTTCTGGAATAATTGCACTCGCCACAGAGTTGAGTCGCTTTTCTAATTTTATTTCTTTAAGGAAAGAAATAATTAGATCGGGTGATTTTTTCAATAATTGGGGCATAGATAGTTGTTGATATGTATTACTATATAAAACTACATTTCTACTTATTGGATTTAGCCTCTCTCCATTGCATGCTGAACAGGATTCACCATCTTCCATCTGCCACCATTTTCCCGTTGCAGGTAAATCATCCTTCATCCATTGATAAATTTTTCCATATCCTCTACAAAATGAACACCACCCCCTTGAGGAGTTCCATGACAGTAAACTAGGTTCTAATTTCGGGTATGATTCTCCATTCGAAGAATCAACTCTTGATGTTGAATACCAACTGCTCGTTTTTTCATCTTTCGATGCGATTAAACATCTTCCATTACCAAGTTGTAGAGAAATTTTAATACACTGCTTAAGTTTTTCTTTGCTAGGAATTTCTGTCCAACTTTCTAAAAGTACTTCAATATCATGTAAACGGTACCTGTCCAACCCCTTAAAGCCTTGAGTATCGAAAATTTTTCCATCACACCTAACCATATTATATCCCTTTTCTCTTATCCAATTAACGACAGGTTTATGGTGTCCTTTTCTATTAGATACTATGGGCGCAAGTAGTAGAAGTGGATTTTGTTTTGTGGGCCTTGCTTTTAACAACAATTTCTCAATTTGCTTTGAAATCTCGCCTTCTGTAGAAATTGACAATGGTCTTCCATTTTTAACGCTTAATTGAGTCCCAGCTCGTGCGTACAGAAGTCGGAGATGCTGAGCAACTTCTGTTATTGAGCCAACCGTTGATTTTTTTGTTCCTCGTGTGGCTCTTTGTTCAATAGCAACCGTTGGAGATATTCCCGATATTCGGTCTACCGAAGGCTTTCCAATTTGTTCAACAAATTGTCGGGCATATGACGACATGGATTCCATAAACCTTCTTTGCCCTTCAGCAAACACAACATCAAATGCGAGTGATGACTTACCTGAGCCAGAGGGACCTGTTACAACAACAAATTGGTTTTTAGGAACCTTAATTGAAATGTTTTGTAAGTTATTTTCGCGAGCCCCCTTAATATCGAGTTTATTATTTGTTTTTTGATTACCTTTTTTTCTTATATCCTTCTTTTCAATTTCGGTATTACTTTTATTATTTAGAATTGTCCCAGTTTGTGTCTTAAGTTGTGCAATTTTATGTGGTGGTCCGGAGGCAACTAACTCTCCTCCTTTTTTACCAGAATGAGGCCCCATTTCAATAATCCAGTCTGCCTGTGCGAGAACATGAGGGTGATGTTCCACAATTAAAAGGCTGTGACCTGTATCAACAATGCTTTGAAGGCTATCCATCAATTGATTTACATCCTCAAGATGTAATCCAGTCGTAGGTTCATCTATTACAAGCAGAGAGGGGGAAAAGCCCTTTTTGAGAGTTGTCATATATTTGACTAATTTTAATCTCTGCGATTCACCCCCGGAAAGCGTATTTAAAGGTTGGCCTAATGTTAAATATCCAAGACCAACCTGTTTTAAAGAGCTAAGTTTTTTATTTGTTTTAGGAAATTGCTTAAAACGAATAATAGCTTCATCTATCGTTAGGTTCAGTACATCTAAAATATTTAATCCATCATAATGTACTGAAAGAATTTCATTCTTGAATCTCTTACCATTACAATGGTCACAAGGAATCTTGATGTCAGAGAGAAATTGCATTTCAACAATCTCGTAACCGAGTCCATTACAAACTGCACATCTTCCACTACCTGAATTAAATGAAAAGTCGCTTGCTGAAAAACCGAGATGTTTTGCAGATTCTGTTCTTCCAAAAGCCTCCCTGATTGGGCTCCAAGCATCTGAATAGAGTGCTGGGTTCGACCTTGGCGAACGAACAACGGAACTTTGATCTATTAGTACAACATCTTCGAAGTCGATATCAGAATGCACATTCATTCCTTTCCCCGGATTGGTCAGACCAGAATAAATAATGTTGTAAACAAGTGTAGATTTCCCAGATCCTGAAACTCCTGCAATACAAACTAACTTAGACAAAGGTATTGTTGCAGATAAATTATCAATGTTATGACATGATGCATTTTTTATTTGTAAGAAATCATTTTTTTTAAAAACCTTTCTTTTCGGTTTTGTTAAATAGTCAGGTATGAAATTTCTTGAGAGCCACCTTCCTGTTGTTGATTTCGAAGATCGACATAGTTGCTTTACCGTTCCCTCAAAAGATATTCTGCCCCCATCAACACCAGGTTTGGGTCCAATTTCAAAAACTTTATCTGCTGCTTTGATTATTTGTTCGTCATGTTCAACGACACAAACACAATTTCCTGCGTCCGCAAGTGCCCTAAGTATTGATGTAAGTTTATTAATGTCACATCCATGTAATCCGATGGTCGGTTCATCTAAAGCAAATAGCGTGTCTGTTAATGAGGTTCCTAGGCATGCAGTTAAATTAACTCGCTGAGTTTCTCCACCGCTTAAACTTTTGGCAGATCGATCCAAGCTTAGATATCCTAGGCCGACATCTTGTAGGTAAGATAATCTTGCTTTTATACTTTCAATTGCTAGGTCTAATTTTGGATCACCGGCTATTTCGTAATTTGAAACTAATGCATGTAATTCATCAATTGGCAGGCGGTAAAGTTCAGGTAATGTAAATGAGTTCCATTTCCAATATAACGATTCCGATTTTAATCGATCACCCTTACATTCAGGACACTCCGAATATCCACGATATTTAGAAAGAAAAACTCGGACATGCATCTTAAAAGTTTTTTTCTCAACCCAGTCAAAAAAAGAGAGAATACCATACCATTTTTGGTTGCCTTCTTGATATTCTGGATCGCCATGCCAAATAAGATACCTCTCCTTTTTCGTCAATTTTTGCCATGATGTATCAATCGAAATTCTATTTAGTTTGCATGCTTCAATTAGCTCAGATTGGCAATGTCCGTAAACTTTTCCCGAGAAAGCCTTTATAGCCCCTTCTTTAATGCTGAGTTTTGGGTCGGGGATAACGAGGCTAGGATTTATTTCAATGATTCGTCCAAAACCTTTACACTTAGGGCATGCACCAATAGGCGAATTAAATGAAAATGCCGATGGAGTCGCAGTTGAAAATTGAAGACCATTAGAAGGTGATCGCAAACCTTCATAAAGTAAACTGGACAGTTTTCCCTTATCATCACGAATTTCACCAATTCCATGACCGTGTTTGATCGCTAACGAAATGGCTTCAGTTACTCGAGATTTATTTTCTTTTTTTGATGTAATACGATCTACCACCACAAATATCTCATTTTCGTTCCAGCCTGAATGAATAAGTTTCTCGAGGTGAAGATATTTTTTTTGATACAGACCACGAGCGTGTCCCGCTTGTATTAAAAAAGCTAGAAAATCATTCGAATCCAGGGTTTCAGGTTTTTTGGCAATAAATCCAAAAATATCATTTTCTTTTCTTTTGATCCTTTTGCTGGCGAGTGATTCGCTTGTTTCATAATGTAGTTCTTCTCCTGATTCAGGATCAAAAAAACAAGCTACTTGGGAGAACCAAACTTTAAAATAATCGCAAAGTTCAGTCATCGTACCAACCGTTGACCTAGAATTACGAACAGTATTTTTTTGCTCTACAGCGATCGATGGCCTAATATTTCTAATTTCATCCACATTCGGTCGTTGTAGTGTTTCAAGAAATTGTCTGACATAAGGGCTAAATGTTTCTACATACTTTCTCTGACCTTCGGCATGTAGAACATCGAATAATAATGTGGACTTTCCAGCACCGCTTAATCCAGTAAATACAATTAGCTGCCCAGGGGATAATTCTAAATTTATGTTTTTTAGGTTATTTTCATTTGCTCCAATAACCTGAATTGGGGAATCACAGTTTTCCATTTATAGTATATAGTTGCCTTTCAGAGACAGACAAATTCATAATAAATGGCGTCCCGTAGGGGATTCGAACCCCTGTTGCCGGGATGAAAACCCGGTGTCCTGACCTGGCTAGACGAACGGGACAACGAAAGACATGATGGCGTAAATTTTAGATTTCGCAAGTTCAAATGATTGATAACTAATAATTGTGAAGGTTTGACTTTGGTAGCCACTACTCTAGTGTAGAGATTTTTTCTAATGAAACCTACCTATAATCCATCCAAATTACGGAGAGCTCGTAAATTTGGTTTTCGTAAACGCAATCAAACAAGTGCTGGTCGTAAAGTATTAAGAAATCGCCGTCGCAAAGGAAGAGCTAGTTTGTCAGCTTCTGTTCCACGCAGATTTCGCTAGTTCATATTTTACTTTCAGTTTCTTTGAAACAGTTGAGCCAATGCTATTCGCAATCAATGAGATTGCGAAAATCATGGGAGTTTCATTCTGTTAAAAAGAAAGGCAAGAGATTTAGAGATCAAGCATTTTGGTTCCAGATATCCTTAAGTTCGGATGTCAGTAATTTTCCAAAACTTGGTATCATTGCATCTCGGAGATTCGGTGGTGCAATCCAAAGAAATCGTGCAAAAAGAAGATTCCGAGAAATTTTTCGTAAAAATATAGACCACTTTCCGAAAGGCTCAAAAATTGTTCTGTTACCAAGACCTTTACTTTTCACTCTTTCATTTGTTGAAGTTGAGAAAAGAATTTTAGCCGCGATCAAAAAAACAATCCTTAATCAATGAAAAATATCTTAATTGGTATCGGTATGCTCGTTCTTGCATTTTATATGTTATGGGAACAAGGAAAACAGCAACAAGAGTTCTTGGAACAAGATCGTTTAAACGAGACAGATCAGACTGAGCCAATCAATGATTTGAATAGGACAGTAAGATCTATTGAACCTATATCTTCGGATAGAAATGATGTTGAAGATATTAATCGAAGCCAACCAACTACCCGACCCACTTTAGTTGATTCCATTCAAGAAGAGGAATTGTTTGAAGGATTGTCTAATAATTTCTCATCACTCGTTTTTACTAATCAAGACGGAGGTATTCGCGAAGTCAGTCTAAAACAATTTTCTAGGTTAAGTCGCGACTACAACATGTCTCATCTAGGAGAGTCTTTACTCTCGCTTTCTTTTGAGGACGAATCAGGTAAAAGATTAATTGGTGATCTTTCAGTCCCTAGGCAATATAAGCGAATTGAATCCGGAAACCGATCTATTGTTTATCAATGGGAGCTACCGAATAAAATTAGGATTGAGAGGATTTATACTCGTGAGGATGACAGCACTTATGTTTTTAGCCATAAAACAATACTGACAAATCTAAGTTCTAATCCTTTACCCCTGGGTCGAATAAAACTGAATTTAGGTTCTGCTTTTAGAATGCCTCGCCTTTATAATCCTTTTGATAATGCTGCCACATATTTAAATGTCGGGTATTATAATGAAGGTTTACCTTTAGCTGAAGGATGTTCCTGTGCGGAATGTAGCGGAAGAATAGATGGGGAGCAGGAAGAGTTTTTTCAACTTAACGAAATGGGGGCAAATGGCGAGATGGAGACAAAAAAATTGTCTTTAGCAAAGTGGGCCTGTGTTAACAATCAATTTTTCGTCAACATTGTTCGCCCTCTGGACGAATTTGCAAATTCTTGGATAGATGGACGCTCCATCCAAATGCTCGAAACTGACCAGGATGCGATTGAGGGAGTCAGTGGCACGATTTCTTTTCCGATTGCCTATCTTTCTCCACAGAGTTCAAAAGAATTTTCTTTTGAAATATATGCAGGGCCGAAAGATTATGCTGGACTTGCGTTACTCGGGCATGAGCAGAAGAAAGTTATGCAGTTTGGTGTGTTTTGGTGGGTTTCCGAACCGTTTAGCTGGCTTTTAAACAAACTCCACGGTTTACTTGGAAATTACGGTTTAGCCATAATTTTGCTTACTATTTTAGTTAAACTCGTTCTTTGGCCACTCACGGCAAAAGCCACTCAGTCACAGAAAAAGATGCAATCTTTACAGGGGCCGATGTCCAAATTACGGGAAAAGCATAAGGGCAATTCACAAAAACTTAATCAGGAAATGATGAAGTTTTATAAAGAACATAAGGTTAATCCTTTTGCAGGGTGTTGGCCTATTCTCATACAGATCCCGATTTTTCTTGGAATGTTTTGGATGCTTCGTTCAGCGGCAGAACTGTATGGTCAAAGTTTTTTGTGGGCTACTGACCTTTCGGAACAAGATCATGTATCACAGGTACAAGGTTTTTCATTGAATGTGCTACCTATTCTGATGGTTATAACCCAGTGGTTTCAAATGAAGTTGAATCCAATGCAAATGGGACCGGAATTGAGTGACGCTCAAAGGATAAACGCAAAGATGATGCGCTTTATGCCTTTTATGTTTTTAATCTTTCTTTATTTCTTTTCGTCAGCGTTGGTTCTCTATTGGACTGTTCAAAACTTAATGACTATTCTTCAAACTCTTATCACTAAAAAAGCACCCGACCCTAAAGATAGTTTTAAGAAAGAACGCGAGACGGAACATGAAACTGAAGAAGTTCCCAAAGTTCTAAATGAAGTCTCCGATAAAGAGAAAAGTTACAGAAATTTACTCGGACTGAAAAGCAAGGGACTTATTGATTTGAAGGTTTTGGAAAAGAATTACAAAGAGAGATCCGAGAATTACAGTGATTTTAGGCTGAGTGAAATGAATTCCGGTAAAAGGCGACAAGCTTTAGATAAGAAGCAAAGATTAGAGCAAGCCCATCAATTTCTCTTGGATATTTCAAAGAAGTGAACTTGACAAAACCTTGAATCCTTATTTTCCATTCTAGTACATGTCAGGGCACAGTAAATGGGCGACCACTAAGCGACACAAGGCATCCGTTGACGCCAAGCGAGGGAAAATCTTCAGTGTGGTTAGTAAAGAAATTACTTTAGCGGCAAGAGATGGGGGCAAGGATCCTGAATTCAATCCAAGGTTAAGGACTCTTATAACCAAGGCAAAGCAGTCAAATATGCCCGCCGATAATATTGACCGAGCAATAAAGAAGGGAACCGGAGAATTAGGGGGTGTAATTATTGAGGAACTACTTTATGAGGGCTATGGACCGGGTGGAGTTGGTTTAATTGTCGAGGTAACTACGGATAACAAGAATCGTTCCGCGTCAGAGGTAAGAAGTACTTTTTCAAAAGGTGGTGGTAACCTAGCGGGTGCAGGTGCACTTGCTTTTAACTTTAAGAGAAAAGGGCAAATCTTGTTAGCCAAAGAAAAAATTGATGAAGATTCCCTAACGGAATTAGCCCTAGAAAATGACGCAGAGGATGTGATAGTTGAGGATGAACACTATGAAGTCATTTGTGAAACAGCTCACTATGATAAGATAGCGGAGGCTTTATCTAATGCAGAAGTATTGCCTGATTCTTCGGAACTCGCTTATCTTCCAAATAATTTGGTTCAAGTTACAGATGA
The DNA here is from genome assembly GCA_018645475.1 of Opitutia bacterium. Lineage (GTDB taxonomy): Bacteria > Verrucomicrobiota > Verrucomicrobiia > Opitutales > Seribacteraceae > Seribacter. The sequence goes on along the minus strand of JABGWU010000050.1, from coordinate 6,174 downwards.
GGATGCCGCTCGAAAAATTTTAAAATTAGTAGATAATTTAGAGGAACTTGAGGATGTAAAAGCTGTCCATGGTAACTATGACATAGATGATGCTTTGCTTGAATCCTTGCATTGATAGTATTCTAAAGGGAGGCAGGTAAGAATTTGCTTACTTTTATTATGAATTCTTCTAAAAAGATAGCCAAGGAAAGCAAGGAAGGTGAAATCGGCAAAGTTTCACCTCAAATTTTTGAATACAAAAAATCATTTGTAATGTCTTATGGTGAACTGAGTAGCTTACAAATAAAGTATGAAACCTATGGTAGGCTTAATAAGGACCGTTCCAATGCAATACTTGTCTGCCACGCACTAACTGGAGATCATCATGTGGCGGGAATTTCTGACGAAGATGAAAGAAAGGGTTGGTGGGATCATGCAGTTGGTCCCGGGAAAGCAATTGATACCAGTGAATATTTTGTAATTTGTTCAAATGTCCTTGGTGCGTGCCAAGGTTCGACTGGCCCAACTTCGATAAACCCTTTGACTCAAAAACCTTACGGTATGACCTTTCCAGATCTTACAATTAAAGATATGGTGAGTGCACAAAAGCTATTATTAGATCACTTAATGATAAAGTCTCTTTATTCGGTTGTAGGCGGTAGTATGGGTGGGATGCAAGCACTTCAATGGGTTGTTGAATTCCCCAGTTTCGTAAAAAGTGCGATGATTATAGCGGCAACAGCCCAACATAGTGCCCAAACAATTGCCTTTAATGAAGTTGGTCGAACTTCAATTAAGCGTGATCCGCATTGGAACAATGGAGAGTATACTTCAGAAACTAGGCCAGAAGCAGGATTAGCAGTTGCTAGAATGATGGCCCATATTACTTACCTTTCTGACAAAGCAATGGCCGAAAAATTTGGTCGCGATTTAATGATTGCTGGTGATGAACAAGATCAAAAATCGGAGAATAACCAGTTTACTGTTGAAAGTTATTTACATTACCAAGGATTTAAATTTGTTGATCGTTTTGATGCTAATACCTATTTAAAGCTAACTAAGGCACTAGACCGTTTTGATCTCGTTGGAGATAATGGTTTAGATGAAAACTTAAAGAATGTTAGTGCAAAAGTTATGGTTGTGGGCTTTACATCTGATTGGCTTTACACACCTTCTCAAAATAAAATGATTGCTGAATCTCTTCAACGATTGGGGAAAAATGCATCCTATTTAGAAATTGATCACGACCATGGGCATGATTCGTTTTTGCTTAATTCGCATGATTTTTTACGCTTAATAAAATTATTTTTAAAAGGCGAAAATTTAGTAAAACCTGTTCATCAAGAATCACAAAAATCAAGGCATAGCAATAATCGTTCTAATGTAAAAAAGGAAGCCGATCTTAAAGTAATTAGTGGTTGGGTAAAAAAGGATGAAAAGGTATTGGATCTAGGATGTGGACGAGGAATCCTTTTAGAGCACCTTCGTGAGACTAAAAATGTAAAAGGATTGGGAGTTGATTATGATTCTACCAAGGCCGCCGCGTGCATTTCTAGAGGAGTTAATGTTTATCAGGGTGATATTCGTAATGCTTTATCAATGCTTTCAGATAATTCATTTGATTGGGTGGTGTTTTCAAGAATGGTGGAAGAGTTACCTGAACCGGGGCAGGTAATTTTAGACGCACTTAGAGTAGGTAAGCGAGTTGCAGTTAGTTTTGTGAATCATGGGTATTGGCGAAACCGTTTACATTTTTCCAGGTATGGCTCAAGAATTACGAACGATGTTTATAGTGAGAAATGGGAGAAGAGTCATCCGCTAAACCATTTTTCAATCAAAGAGTTTGAGTCTTTTTGTAACCCTTCAGTTGAACTTAAGAAACCCTTTCGATTAGGAAGAAAAGTATTTCATCACGGAAATTGGAGGACAGAATGTCGATGGATTCCCAACCTAAGAGCCGGGTTGGCAATTTATGAATTAGTAAGAGTTTAGAAAGACAGGAATATTATTTACGGTTCCATCTAACCGCAGAAATATAACCCCACGCTGTTCCTGTAATAAGTCCACCCGCGTGAGCCCAATTTGCTATACCGAAGTCTTTCACTGCAAAGCATAGAAAAAACCAAGCAAGCATGATTATTGCAGTTGTTTGATGGATGAATAAACCATCACCAGGATCAAATTTGCACTTTATCCACACATATCCGAAAAGACCATAGACAACACCAGACATGCCACCAAAGGCAGGTCCACCAAATTTAAATTGTGCAAGGTTTGATATGATTGCAGTTACAAAAATAAACAGGAAAAAGAATCGAGACCCCTTTCTTTTTTCAATTTGGCCACCGAGATCATGCACCCAAAACATATTGAATAGAATATGAAAGAATGAAAAATGTAAAAAAATAGGAGTTATTATTCTCCATATTTCTCCATTTAGAACTTCTGAAAGTGTACCATTTAATTTTTCCGTGATTAAAAATTTATTTACAATTTCAGCATTTTGCCCCATGCCCGATAGAAGAAAAACAGCAACAGAAGTAATTATTAATGAAAGGGAGAACATTCCCGGACTTCTATCTTTTTTATTCCAGTTTTCTCTTAAATTATAATTTTTAAAGCGTGATTTTTTGTTATGATTACCCAAATTGGATTCTTTAAGTTTTGGCTCAATATTTTTTGTTAAATTAAATTTCGAGTCATTCGGCGTTACCTTAAATTCCTTATATGACACCATTGCTTGGGGAATCTTTTCTTCGTCCAAGACCCAAACAAGCCATTCTCGGTTTGATTCATCTTCTTCTAATGAAGATTCTATATCTTCAGATTGAAGGAAATTCCAAAACCGCAGGGCAATTTTTTCTTCCTTAAAGGTAGCTATGCTTCGCATTATAGATTACTTGTAGATATTTAATTGATGATTTGCGAGAAAATGCTGAAGAAAGCACCGCTTAGAATTATGATGGAATCTCCTATTATACTCTGGAAAGCAGGAATATTAATTAAAACTAGTAAAATAAAAAATCCATATCTTGAAAAATATTGATATGTTGCTGGCCTCATATTAATCGCATTTTTTAAAATATGCGATCCATCTAATGGAGGTATTGGAATGAGGTTAAATATAAGCAAGGTACAATTTAAATTTACGATAATAAAAAATACTGAATAGAAACTATGAGAAATATCCGAAAAAGATACCCAAAGAGAAAAAAAAATAACGGTAATCAAGCAGATCGCAAAATTGGAAAATGGACCGGCTAGGGTTATTAGAATGTCATCTCTTTTCCTTTTATCTTTGTTAGGTAATGAAATTTGAACTGGTTTTCCCCAACCAAATATTGCAAAACTAGGTGATACAAAGATAATAATAATTGGTAGTATAATGGTACCAATTAAATCCATGTGAGATCGTGGGTCCAGTGTTACCCTACCCTGTTTTCGTGGAAGAGGGTCACCTAATTTATCAGCAGTAAATGCATGTGCCCATTCGTGTACCGTTAAACTAACAAGTAGAACTAAAAATAAAATAATCTTTTCAAATTCCATTAGCAATTTGAAACACGGCTTAAATCAATGCTCTTAAAGTATTTTGTTGTTTGGTACTGCAATAATTACTCCGGCTTTAGCGAGCCTTGCTGATCTGAATTTTTATTTGCCCAGATTTATTATAGCTAGCTTTGATCGCATCAACTTTTAATTCGCTAAGCATTTTTTCTTCTACTAGGCGATTGGTTAGTCTTCTCAGTCTTTCAAGATGGGGGTCGGATGGAAGAAAATGTTTATGATTGGGTTCAACATAACTTTGTTTTTTTTGATCCTCTTTTTCTTTGGAATGCTCGATGGCATCATTTTTTTTGCCGGTAGCTTGCTGGAGTAAAGCATCTCTTACCTGCCTTAATGATTTTGAAGAAACGGTGTTAATTAATGTTGAAGCATCCACCTGTCGATTAAGTTCTAGAAGAACTCTAGCTCTGCAAAGCCTAAAATAATCTTGCTCGAGTTTAGATTTATCCGGGAAATTCTCCTCGATTTTTTCCCATGTTGTAAGTGCCTTGGCTTTATTTGATTCAGGAAAATCAAAAAAGCTTTGAGCGTAGCGAAGTTGAAAATCAAAGTTCTTAGGCTTTAACTTGCTTGCTTCTAGGAAAGACCGATGCATGAAAGATTGAGCTGATGTTCGGTTCAGGATTCCTTCGTCAATGAGTTCCTTTTGAAAAAGAAAGAGAAAGTTCCCGAGCTGAAAATGATAAACAGCTTCTTGGGGATTTAATTCTATTGTTAGAATGAAATAGGGGAAAGCATCAACTGGCTTTCCTTTTTCGATTAAATAATTGGCAAGCTGCTGTTTAACGACCGCGAGTTTTGGGTTAATTTTGTCTGCTTGCATAAAAAATTCCACTGCATGTTCTTCCTGTCCAACTTTTCTTAAAAATTTTCCAAACAGAATTAATCCATGAACATCATCTGGGTTGTCGCTAAGGTAACTTTCATATGCAGCAACAATATCTTGTGCATGCCTAGTCAATTCTTGCTCATTTGATTTTTTTTCAGATTTTGAAAATCTGAAAAACTTTTCCTGCCTATCAATAATTTGTTTTAAAATTTTTTCAGAAAGTGTAATTTCATAGGGTACTTGCTCCTCTTTTGCAGAACTAGTAATTTGAGATAAAAAAAGTATTGTTAATACTAATAAAATTGAGCGGATACAATAAATCACAATTAGTTATTATTGAATACTGAACATCTTTTTTCAAGCTTGGAAGGCTTGGTTAAAGTAATTAACATGCAAAAATGTTAGTAAAGTTAAACCTTATTCTTTTAACTCTCTTCTTTTGCAGTCATTTTATTTACGCAAATACTGATCGTTGGGATGAAAATATCACATACGAACATATTATTGAGCGAGCTAAGAGTGGATCGCCATATTATCAAGGGCTACTAGGAATTTATTTGAGGTCAGGAGAAGCAGGTTCTGCCGTAAATGTCGAACTGTCTCGAAAGTGGTCTCAGGTTGCTGCATCTGCAGGCCATCCATTTGGGGCATATAATCTTGCCAACTTGGCAATGCTAGAAGGTGATCTTGTCTCGGCAACTACACTATACCAAGATGCTGCACTAAGGTTGCAGAGGTATGCCTCCGATGGAGACCCTGTTGCTATGTATTGTATGGGTGAAATTGATTTCCAGGTCATTCCTACAAATGTAAACAAAGCACTACGTTTGTTTGTGCGTTCCGCTGATTTAGGCTATCCGCAGGCTCAAGCTACGATCGGTGCACTTTATCTAAGAGGTTTGCCAGGTTTGCTTGAAAGAAATACTGCCAAAGGAATTAATCTTTTATCAAAAGCGGTAAGAGCTAAATCACTAACAGCAAGGTTTAATTTAGGTATGGCTTATTACAATGGGGATGGAGTCGAAAAAAATACCCTTAAAGCATCTCAATGGCTTAGACTAGCAGTAAAGCAAAACTTTTCTGAAGCACAGTACTCTCTTGGATTGCTTCTTCTGGAAGGTGCTGACGGAATTTCTAAAAATACAATCGAGGGCATAGCACTTTTAAAACTGGCAGCCAAACAGAATCACCTCTTGGCAATGGAATATTTACACAAAAGTGGTAATTCAATAGAGATTGAAAAAGATCAGTCAATTAGTCCGATAAAAGTTCAAACAAATCAGAAAACCATTTATGATGATAAAAGTCGTTTGGACAAGGCGCGCAGGTACTACACTGGAGTTGGGGTGGAGCAAAACTATGCGATGGCTTACGAGCTTTTTATCCCTTTAGCCCAAGGGGGCAATGCGGAAGCCGCTCGTTTCGTCGGGTTAATGAGGCTTAGTGGCAAGGGGATAGAAAAAGATTTAAAGTTAGCAAAAGAGTGGCTTTCTGTTGCCTCCCAAAAAGGAGACAAAACTGCTCGTCGCCTTCTCCAGTCTTACAAGTCATTATTTTAAATCAATAATTAACCGAGTCAATTTGGCGCTTATTTGATTTTCCCTCTTTACGGGTGAGTCATATTGTCTCTTGTTGTTGATTGACCTATATCTTTAGTTGCTGTTAATCAACTATTTATGTAATCATTCACTTTGGTATTATTAATGCAATTCATGTGGTAAATTAATAACCAAAAAAATTATGAAAATAAACAAAAGTTCAACTCCGCATTCCTTAACTCATATTTTTGATTCATTTCT
>JABGWU010000049.1 GCA_018645475.1 Opitutia bacterium | reverse complement strand
GTGGTGGTGAGCAATGATTTTGGGAGTGTGGAGTCGGGGGTGAAAACCTTTACTGTATTGAATTCAGAAATGGACGGCTTGGTTGGTTGGTGGAAATTCGATGAGACCAATGGCACGATAGCCTATGACTCAAGTGGCAATGGAAATGATGGAAACTTAACGAATGGACCAACTTGGGTGAGCGGTAAGATTGGCGGTGCATTAAGTTTTGATGGAATCGATGAATATGTCGATTTAGGAAGCTCAGCCATTCTTAACCCTAGTGAAGCTGTAGCGATTACATGTTGGTTTTTGCCCAATGAAATTTCTGATTACGCTTACGGGATACCTATCGTTACCAGATACATAGCAGGTACTGATTTTTCACGAAAATCTTATTTCTTGAAATATTCATCTTTGGGTAAGCCTGAATATTATTTGTATAATGGATCATCCAAAGTTGCTTTTATGTCCAGTTCTCTGGTGCTGACCAAGAATCAATTTTATTTCATTGCAGTTACTTATTCTAACACAGGTGGTGATATGTACATAAATGATGCCAAAGTTGCAGAATTGGAACTAGGAGATCTAACTTCGGTCATGCAGTCTTCTGTTAGCACAAGAATAGGTGGTTGGGGTCACAACGATTGGCCTGAGTTTAACGGCCTCATCGACGATGTACGCATCTACGATCGTGCCTTATCCGCCGAAGAAGTGCAGGCTCTGTACAACATGGGGCAGTAGTCCCTCATGAACCTCCGCACACGCCTGTCCCGCTCGAATGGATACCGTGAGTTGGACATAAAAGCTACTCTATTAGCTCTGTTTGTCAGTTGGTAGGGATGGAAATTATAGGTATATTTTTGGGAATATGGATGCTTAGGCGGGCTCACAAGTCATACCGCAGAGGGTATGTTTCTGAATGGAAAAAGACTCATAAGACTGGTAAAAAGTTTTATAAACATGAAGACCCCATTAGTTTTTGGACTCATATCATTGCGGAAAGCGTAATAGGAGTTGGAATAATTGTATTATGCCTTTACTCCTTAAGCTTGCCTCCTAATGAAGGTCTTCCACAAAAGGGTCCAGTATTTCCTCCAAGGTAATTCTATACTGCAAACCACTATGACAAGTCGTGTTCAAGACTAACCACCTGGCATCCCCCAATCCTTGACCATTGCCCAAAGATGCGCTGGACAGAAAGTAACCGCATAACCTAGGAGGACGGCGAACAAGCCGACTAATTCTCTTAACGCCACCTAAACCCTTTGAACCTCCGGCCCCAACTATCCCTCTCCAGCGGATTCCGCGAGATGGGCATTTTTTAGTGAGTCGATCTTGTTTATAAAATTAGTGTAAGCTTATAATGGGCGAATCATATGTAATAGAATAAAATGCCTAAATGAAAAAGTATTGGATTTGGTTCATTCTCCTAGGAATTATCATCTTTGACATTTACCATATTTATTTTGGTTTTGAGTCGGGTAGCATAACCAACTTCTTTGACGAAAATGGGGTAAATGAAAAATTCAAAGTGGACGAATCGCCTCTAATGTATTGGTTAAGTATGGGATTCCATATGACTGGTATTTTCGTTGTAATATACATTTCTATCATTTGCTTGAAGAAAAATTCAACCCCTGCCACCTCGAAGCCCAAACCCTGAATCCCCCACAGGAATTGACAAAAAATTAGCAGCATTAACATGATTAAATGAGAAAAGTACTTGCGGCATTTATCTTTGTAATGCTCGCATCTGGTTGCACTGAACTGGAAGATTACTTGGAAAGAAAACAAGGAAGCCTGATCTTCTTTTCAATGAGCAGCATGATAAGTTGGTGGTGCTTCAGAAGGGCGCTCAAGTCCAACAAGATGTTTGAAATGATGCAATCCACCCCCATAAGTTTAATTTCTGAAGTTCAAGGTGGAGCAACGGAAATCAAGGGAAAAGTTGTTGCTAAGGACGATATACTAATAAGTCCCTGGGGAAAGAAAGAATGCGTTTACTTTAAATTCGAAGTACATGAGGAAAAAAGCGGAGATCATGGTGGTTACTCAACCACCATGATTGAGGACGAGAAATATCTACCCTTTGTCGTCGCAGACAAAACGGGGAAGGCATATATTGAAACGAAGGATTCAGTATTCAAACTGCAATTAGACAAACACAACGATTCGGGGATTTTCAAAAAACCACCACCCGAACTCAAACAATTGCTAACCCGTTATGGCAAAAGTACCACGGGGTTGATTTTCAGAAAATCGCTAAGCTACAGCGAAACTACGCTTGAACTGGATGAAGATGTTTATGTGTTCGGCACCGCGATCCGGAAAAACTCTTCCAGCGATGAAAGCTGCCTCCTACAAAAAGGCGAAATGCCCTTGATTATAACGGACAAAGGAGGTGCATCCATTGAGTTGGGCTTCCAGAAAAATGGGATGACCATGATGGTGATCGGTGGCGTAATTTCTGGACTTACATTTTTAGGCTTTATTCTAGTGTTGTCCTAGTTCTTTAAAGGGTCTGAATAGCGTTGAAATAATCTTACTAATTGGTCCGGAGAACTGGTACTACTCTTTTGGCTATCCTAGATCCATTAATGAAACGCCAGTCCCTGAGTTCTTCTATGACTCAACCGAATACGAAACGATCCAGTTTTTACATCTGTTGAATATGAATCTGCAAGGGTGGGATGGCAATCGACTTAAAACTGAGTGGTCACGGGCGTAAAAAGTGATATCACATTAGTCAGAAATTTTTGAGGGGAGTAATCGATCTTGGGTAACAATTCGATCTTTTTTTCGCATCCCCACCCTCCTATTTATATTCATGGACACAACGAAACATGCTGGGAAAGCTATAAATTTGTTATCATTGTTTGAAGTCACTTTGACCCCCAAAAAGGCTCCATGGCAGCTCTTATTAGAGAGCAAGGTCGTCGATTGGTTTTAAGATCCTCCAAGGTAGATTGCCAAGGAAATCGAGGAAATTCATTTTTTGACTAACCTTCAGACATACACAATCACCATCCCTTGCCTCAGTCATTCGGGTCTTCAATCGGAGTGGAACCATTGATCATACCACTCGGAAATCATCCTGCGTTTTTCAATAAAAAACAGGACAGCCGTAAACCCAATGGCATAAAGGATGGCTAGGTAAAAAAGCTTGTTCTTGGAGGAGTCGGTCGAACTTCCCGTCTTGGCAGTCTTTCGAACTTTCTTCTCTTCTCCATATTTTTTTTTGAGACTTTGAATTTCAGCCGAAGAGATGAATTGCTCCGCCCACGCGTCGAAGGACTCGCACTCGTAATAGGTCGGTT
>JABGWU010000375.1 GCA_018645475.1 Opitutia bacterium | reverse complement strand
GGTGATAGTGCTTTAGATTACTTCTCTAAAAAAGAGATTGAAGTAGCGTTTTCGATTGTAGAAAGTTCGTATGATAGCGATAAATTTAAAAGAGCTTTATTTGTGCGCACTTCATCAAGTTCCACAGCAAGCAGAATTCAGAAATTGGGTGTATCGGAACAAAAAATAAAATTAATTCGTAGAGGTTTGGCAGAGTGGCCGGTTCGGAAGAATTTTGAATTATGCTCTAACTCATGTTTGGAATTGATAAGTGTTGGCCGTTTGGTAGAAAAAAAAGGCTATATCCATCAGTTAAAGATCGCCAAGTTTTTATTAGATCAATCAATTCCATTTCGTCTTCGAATAGTTGGTTCCGGACCATTGTCGAATTTCCTTTTCTTGGAGAGTAAGCGAATGGGCTTGGAGAGAAACATTTTTTTTACTGGTTCAAAAACACAGAAAGAAACGAGAGAGTTGTACTTGAATTCTGATATCTTTCTTTTTACTGGAGTGATCGCGCAAAATGGAGATCGTGATGGTATTCCAAATGTTGTTCCCGAAGCAATGTCAGCAGGGTGCCTGGTTTTAGCATCTTGCTATGCCGGAGCCTCAGAGGCTTTTGTTGAAGATGTTTCAGGATTCTCGATAAACCCATTCAATACCAAAGAGTGGGTCGACTTACTGGTTGAATTTTGGCAAAGTCCGCAGTCATTTTTAAAGATCAGGGAATCTGCGATTAGGCACTCAAAAGAAGCTTTTAATATAGAAAGAACTGCCAATTCCTTTAGTAATGCGGTTCTGAATAGTAATTTGAAATGACTACAGAAAAGCCAACGGTTAGCATAATTATTTCTGTCTTCGAACAATTAGCTTACACCAGGAAATGTTTGGAGCATCTTGGCAAAACCTTAAAAGGAAAGATTTCATATGAAGTTTTAATTGTCGATGATGCGAGTAAAGACGGAACAAAAGAATACCTCTTGTCTTTAGGACCCTCTATTCGAGTCTTTTTCAATAACGAAAAAAAAGGGTTTGCAAAAAACAATAACTCAGCAAGTAGGGAGGCGGAAGGTAAATTCCTTTGCTTTTTAAATAATGATGTTTTTGTTCAGGGGAACTGGTTATTGCCAATGATTGAAGTTTTAAAGAAAAATAATCAAGTTGGGATGGTCGGGAATGTTCAGAGACTTTCAAATTCAATAAGATATGATCATATGGGAGTCGTTTTTGCACCTGAAGGAAACCCGAGGCATTATGGACAGGGTTTCTATCATCGCCCATTTAAGGGACAGGTTAAGAAATGGAGTGCTGTGACTGCTGCCTGCTGTGTAACCGAACGGGAAACTTTCCATAATCTTGGTGGGTTTAATGAGATTTATTTGAATGGTTGTGAGGATGTCGATTTATGCCTGAGAATGAATGCGAATGGGTTGTTCAATTATGTTGTTCATGACAGCGTAGTAACCCATGTGAAGGGTGCAAGTGAAGGTCGAAAATTACATAATGAAAAGAATGCAAAGATCCTCTTGGATCATTGGGGTAGCAAAATTCGAATGAATCAATCAGTTTTGGACCAGCGTAGCCATGCCAAGACTTATGCATATCGTGGTTTTTTTAAACCTTGGTCTATTAATTTTTCAAAATGGATCGAATCCATTCTAATTCTTTTTAGAATTAAAACATTAAATAGATCTTAAATTTTAGATTTTGCATAAATCATGGCTTCTTCAATCCGGTCTAAATCTTCGTCTGTATGTGAGGCTGATATTGCAGTTCTGATCAAATCTTTTCCTGGAGGAACCCCAGGTGCAATCGAGATAATAGCATACACACCTTTTTCCAAAAGGGCTTTCCAAAAATAATATACCTTTTCTTTCTGGCCTAAAACAATTGGAATTGCAGGAGTTTCACTTTCCCAAGTATCTAATTTTAAATCGGATAAAATCCCTCGATATCGTTCAAGGTTTTTAAATAACCTTTTTCTGTGTTCCGGTTCGTCCTGCATGACCCTAAGAGCTTCTTGTGCACAGGCACAGGAGGCAGGGGAGAGGGCAGCGGAGAAAATGGTCTGCTTGGAATGGCTTCTCATGTAGTCAATGG
>JABGWU010000374.1 GCA_018645475.1 Opitutia bacterium | reverse complement strand
GGGCCTCGAGAGTAAATCCTTCCTGTTCGGCAAATTCTTCTAAGGCTTCAATTCGGTTGGGATCATCCGCATCCGGGTGGAGGCGTAAAGTTTTCTGGATTTCAGAAAGTTTGGGAGAGACCGCAGTCGCTAATTCGAGTACGGTTTCATCCGCAGTGGGAGCACTTTCCTGTGGAAGGAATCCAATGGTCTTACCTCTTTCCAGTTCCACCTTGCCGCTGTCCGCTTCCAATTCACCGAGGATAATGGAAAATAGGGTAGTTTTCCCTGCTCCATTGGGTCCGACTAATCCGAGTTTTTCTCCCCGAAGTAGGCGAAGAGAAACTTCTGAAAAAAGGGTTTTCGGCCCATAGGCTTTGCTCAGGTTGGAAAGGATAATCATGAGTGAAAGATAGGTTCTTTAATCCAGGACATTTGGCAAAGGAATAAATTTAAATTTTATAAAAAAATCAATATTTATGATTGATTTGTTAGCTTGTATTTGAGTATTGGGATTTATGATCATCAAAACAAATCGTCGTAATTTTATTAGGAATACGGCCAAAATTGCCTTCATTGGTTCCACTATTCCTCACTTTACGCACGCAAAGCATCACCACGATCCACGATTCACTCTTGGACTTTCTCAGTATTCTCTTCGTGCCCTGTTAAGAGACGGTTCTTTGGACGCATTAGATTTTCCTCAATTTACAGTTGATCAGTTTGGCATTCGTGCAATTGATCTCTGGGAAGGCGGTCTACCCAAGGACAAATTAGATGATTCCAAGTATTTATCGACGATGCGAAAGAGAGCGGAACAGGCCGGTACCGATCTGTTCCTGTTAATGTCGGGTGCCCTCGATGTATCCGTAAAAAAGCGTGAGGCCAGCACCGCCAAAATCAGTGCATCTTTTGACCGGGCGGTACAACTCGGTGCTCCGATGGTTCGCGTTTTTCTGAAGGCCCCGGGGACCGATCCCCAAGCCGGCTTGAAGGTCAGTGTGGAAGCATTGAAACCCTTGGCGGATGAGGCAGCGAAAAAGAACCTGATTATTGCAATTGAGCCGGGTGCCTCTACTCTCAGCCAAAAGGGTGCATTTCTTGCCGAGGTGGCGACCAAGCTGAATCATCCCGCACTCAAACTGATGCCGGACTTCGGGAAACTCAAAGACAATGTGTATAAAGGAACGCAGGCGATGCTTCCCCACACGGTGACGGTTTCATGTAAAATGCATAGTTTTGATAAGAAGGGGAATCAACCCGATTTCAATTACCCCCGTTTGATGAAGATGATCAAACAATCGAAGTATAAAGGAATCCTTGCCATTGAATGGGAGGGCAGTGCCCTTGAACCGATACCCGGGGTCAAGGCCTCGAAAAAACTGATCGAGAAGTCGCTCGCGGCTGCATGACTTTTTCTCTAAGGATTTTTGTCAGCCTTTTTGCGGTGGCCTCGCTTGCTTGCGGGGCCAAGCCCAATTTTGTAATCATCCTGTCCGATGACATGGGTTATTCGGATATCAGACGTCCGGCGACTCTGCAACCCTGGGAACTCTACAACATGTCCAAAGACCGGGTGGAATCAAACAACTTAGCCGAGCAAAAACCAGACCTTGTCCAAAAATTGGAGAGAAAGTGGGAGGACTGGGCGAATCGGGCACGGGTCAAGCCTTGGCCATGGAAATTCGAATCCGATTGAGCCGGGGAAAATCTATAAAAATCATTCTCTCCGGTGCAGGTGCCCAGATTGGTGATTTATTTTTTCATTCCAAGAAAGCCCTTGGGGCAGGTAGCAGTGAAAACGCTTCGATCCTTTCTGTTCAAGATCTCGGCAATCATCTGTGGAAGGTTACTCAGAAGGGAAGAATTTGGAATGCCCAACAGATTATCAATCTAAGCATCAAATAAAATATTCTTAAGGTTCCTCCTCCAAGAGGATTGCTGCTTAATTTTTTTTTGCTCACAGGGCTTTTTTTGTGGCTTATTTCAAGAAGTAAATTCGTAATAGATACATGTTAGAATTTAAATTTGGCCTAATATTTGAACTTTTGATATTTTGGTATGCCGTTGATACGGGCAGGGATAACGTCGCCTGAAAAGCGAATCCCTATCAATTGAAGATAATATGAACCAT
>JABGWU010000373.1 GCA_018645475.1 Opitutia bacterium | reverse complement strand
GGTGATATCCAGATTAATCCGGGTGGACCTTATCAAATTTCCTATGACTGTATAATCCCTAAGAAGGATGATTGCACTAATTTGTTTGTGCCGGTTTGTGTTTCTTCCTCCCATATAGCTTTTGGTTCGATCCGGATGGAACCAGTTTTCATGATTTTGGCACAATCGGCAGCCACTGCTGCGGTAATTTCTATTGAGGAAGGAGTTTCGGTACAAGATGTTCCTTACAATAAATTAAAGGCAAAGCTTGTCGCTGACGGGCAGGTACTTAAGCTCGAGAAACCAAATCGTTTGGCAATTGGCCAAGGAGTCGATCCAGCAAAATTCAGTGGTTTGGTCGTTGATGGAGAAAAATTGAAATTTGATGGAGATTGGGTGAAAAGCACTTCGTTACGACCATTTGTGGGTTCATCATATTTTCATGATGGAAATGGTGGAAAGGGTATGCGCTCCGCCTGTTTTCCATTTAAAGCACCGAAGGACGGATTGCATGAAATTTTGGTTTCTTATGTTGCCTCTATTAATCGAGCAGGAACCGTTCGTTATCAAATGGCAGATGAGAAGGGCATTACCAAGGTGGTTGTAGACCAAAGAAAAAAACCAGGTACAGGCGATTTATGGCATTCCTTGGGATCTTTTGTTTTTATTAAAGGTAAGAGTTACGATTTAAAAGTTTTTAACGAAGATACTGAAGGGTATGTCATCGTTGACGCTGCTCACATCATACCTCTTGATTAAATATTACATTGTGACGAGTTGTTTGAAACTTTTTTGGTTCCGTGAAGTTTCAACTAAGTGAAACCATGCACAATGCGACCCATTTTTTTTTCGACCAGACGGAGCTTCTGCCTATGAGCAAAAAAGCAGGTTTTAAGAGTGAAGAATTAAGTGATGATCATATCCTTATGCTAAAAATTGCTGATGGAAATCAAGGGGCAATGAGTGACATTATCGATAAGTGGAAAAATGGGTTGTTCCGTTTTTTTGACCGATCTCTCAGAAATAAAGCGGATGCAGAAGATTTAACTCAGCGTGTGTTTATTCGCATCTACCAATCAGCTTCTCGATATAAGCCAAAAGCAAAGTTTTCCACTTATTTATTTACGGTTGCACGAAATTTGCTGATTGATGAGATTAAAAAGAGAAACCGTGCTCAAGTTTCCTCTTATTATGATGATTGGATAAATTTTAACAAAGGTGAACGGGATAACGGGATAAAAGAATGGCAGGAAATTCTTGATGTAGCGATGCAAGAGATGCCAGAGTATCATTCAACGGCAATTTTATTGAGAGTTCAACGGGAACTTAGCTATCGAGAAATCGCCAAGATCATGAAAGTATCTGAATCTAGAGTAAAGACCTGGATCTTCCGGGCAAGGGTTCATTTAAAAGAGTCTCTGGAGCATTTGAGGGCCTAAGAAATATGAAAAAAGACAATAGTATAGATGGAGACATAAACGAGTATTTATCTAATGAGAAAAAGTCATTGAATGATGATTTTACTCGGAATGTTCTTAATCAAATCAAATCGATTGAGAAACGGCCAATCCAGGGGAAAAGAAAAATCTCTCTTTTTCCCGTTATTGTATTTGGTTTTGCATCATGTCTTTTATTCTTTTTTATTATAACATCTCCAAACCATGATTTAGTTGATAGCTCAATGAACAAAGTTAGTTTAGATGAATCAAGAGTGACTACATTGGGGGAGTCTGAGCAGGTTATGTTAGAAGATTTAATGGCCCTTCCGGATGAATTGGATGAATCTAGTATGTTGTTTATCGAAGAAACTTACGATTTGTTGGTTTTATTAGATTATTAGAATTACAGAAGTGATGAATGTAATAACCACATGGAGAAAGGCATATTATATTATTTTATGTTTAGTATTTGCTCCATTAAGTGCGGATGAGGCAAGCTATGTGAAGGGAACGCCAGAAACTAAGGATCTGGTGAAAGATGTAGTTAATGAGCATAATTTAACTACAATGCCCGTGCGACAAAAGCCTCCTTTCCCTGGGGGCAGAGAAGTCGAACTGCTCCGCTCGTTATTAGATGCTCCACCCGAGAGGTTGAAAATTTTGAAAAAGACAATTGAGCGAGTAGAGCTCATGAGTCCCCAAAAGAAAAAAGAAATAAAAAAACGGTTGCGGCAATTGAAAGAGTCGCCTCCCCATATACGGGCCCATGAACTTGGTCGACTTAAGCGTAGGCAAATGCAACTTAATAATTACTGGCAAGGCATGAGTCCCAAAGATCGCCAAAATGAGATCAAAGCTTTTAGAGCCCTATCTTTAGTGGAAAGAGAAAGCTATTTTAAAAGTGTTATTAAAAATAAAAAAGGCACTTAGTATTAAATTCGATTTCATTCGAAACAACATTTGTGCTCTACGCTAGCATATACATTTAAAGTTTGGATTGAAATTGATTTTTAACTTGCCTCTACACTATTTTAGACAATTTGTTGAAGGACATCTAATTTTATTTCATTTTTACTATGCAGAAATCATATAAACAAACCACTCATTATTCACGCCGAACATTTTTAGGTGCTTCCGCGTCTGCCGTATTTTCATTTTCTGTTTTGCCTTCTAGGGTATTTGGAGCAAATGAAAGGTTACAGATTGCAGGAATAGGCGTAGGAGGGAAGGGCAAAAGCGATTTTGATCACTTGGCTGCCCATGGTGATGTGGTGGCAGCATGTGACATTGATTCACGTAGATTGGATGTTGCATTAAGAAAACATACTGATGCGGTTAAATTTTCAGATTATCGTGAATTGATTAATCAGTTCGGAGATAAAATTGACGCTCTTACGGTAAGTACCCCAGACCATACTCATGCCCCTGCTGCCATGATGGCGATGCATAAAGGAATTCATGTGTATGTTCAAAAACCAATGACACATACTGTTTGGGAGGCTCGTCAAATGACAACGCTTGCCAGACAAAAAGGCGTTTGTACCCAAATGGGAAACCAAGGTACAGCTACTGATGGAATTCGTGAAGGTGCAGAATATGTTCGTTCAGGTGGACTTGGGGAAGTTAAAGAAATTCACGCATGGACAAATCGTCCGGTTTGGCCACAAGCACCCGGCATAGTTTCCCGTCCTACCGAGGTGATGGATGTACCAGATCACATTGATTGGGATTCATTTATCGGACCTGCTCCTATGAGACCTTACCACTCCTGTTACACTCCGTTTAAATGGCGTGGTTGGTGGGATTATGGAACTGGTGCATTGGGAGATATGGCATGCCATACCACAAACTTGGCCTTCATGGCGTGTGAACTTACGCAACCAACTAAGGTTGAATCTGTAAATACGGGACCTATAAACGATGAAACATATCCATCTTGGGCATCGATTAATTTTAATTTTCCTAAAACGGAGAATCGTGGACCGATCAAATTTCATTGGTACGAGGGAAAAGTTGGAAACAACGGTAAAGACAATAAAGGAGTAAAGAATTTACCTCCGATGGATCTGTTCCATGGTCAAACTCCCAAAAATAGCGGACTTTTATTAGTCGGGACTGAGGGTATAATGTATTCCCCTAATGATTATGGAGCCGACTGGTTGGTCTATAAGGAAGGTAAGTGGCATAAGCGCGAAGAAGTTAAATTACCTGAGCAATTCTTGCCCCGTAATGGACGTGGAGATGCTGGGATGAAGGAAGAATTGGTTAAAGCAATTCGTGAGAATAATCCGAAGATTGCTATGTCTAATTTTGACTATGCTGGCAACATGACTGAGGCAATTTTGTTAGGGAATGTGGCAATGCGAGCTGGTGGTAAATTTAAATGGAATGCCAAGAAGCTGACTGCGGATCGTAAAGATGCAAATAAGTTAATATCCAAGGCTTATCGAAGCCAATGGGGATTCGAACCCGCATAAAAAGTCCGAGAATTTATACCAGGCAAATTTTGCTTGGATAAGGTAAAAGTTTATACAAATTTTTACTTTTTACTTTCATAAGCATTCTTATGGCTTAGAATGTTTCTTTTATTGCAGGTAGCTTTCATTTATTCTTTTGGTGGAGAACAAGGGATTAAGTTTTTGAAACCTACTGCGATTATTTTTAAATTTCAAATTCATGAAAGTACCTTATTACATAGTCAATGCCTTTAGTAAAATTTCCTTTTCAGGGAATCCAACTGGAGTATGTATACTGGAAGATTGGCTTTCCACTGATGATTTGCAGAAAATTGCGTCGCAAACACAGATGGCGGAAACTGTTTTTCTTTTTCCATCTGATTCCAAACAGTGGTCCATTAGGTGGTTTTCCCCTCTAGTTGAAAAAGATTTAAGCGGGCATGGGACACTAGCTGCAGCCCATATTTTACTTGAAGAAGGTTTTTCCGATGGTAACCAAGCATTTAATTTCTCCTCTTGTGGCGGGAGATTGAAAGTGGAAAAAAGAACAGAAGGTATTTTGCGCTTGGAGATGGATATTTTAAAGGCCAGATCATGCGTGGCATCGCCTTTGTTAGTTGAAGGATTGGGTGCTTATCCGGACGAAACTTTCGTGGGTATGGATTGCTTATGTGTTTTTTCAGATGAATCAATTGTTCGGGAATTACAACCTGAACCAAGACTTTTAAAACGGATTGGTAGTGCCCGTGGAATTATTGTGACAGCAAAGTCATACGATTCCAAGTTTGACTATGTAACTCGTTTTTTCTCTCCGCGATTGGGTGTAGATGAAGATGAGGTTACTGGATCCATTCATGGTTTACTTGTTCCCTATTGGTTTAAAAAATTAGGTAAAGTGGAAATGCGATCTAAACAATTATCACCACGAGGCACATCAGTTATATGTGGAATTGAAGAAAGCTTTGTTTGGATAGAAGGCTATGCGGACACTTTTCTACGGGGCGAGATTACCCTCTGAACCATTTTAAAATGGTAAGGGCTTGCTAACTTTATTCTATGTTCAATTCCTTTGTGGCATAGCCAATATTTAATAGATTATTATTTCTAGGCTAACGATCCGTCTGTTGTGAGTAGACGAGTACCTAATAATAATAAATAAAACATTCTGTGTTTTAAAACTTGTGTGTGGAAATATTCGAAACAGACTATAATATATGATCATGCTTTTAGTGAAAATTATCCGATCGTTCCTATTTTTTTCTTTTTTCGCATTATTTACATTTTCTTTTGGAGCGAAACAGGCTAAGGAAATTAGTTTTTACAAGGTTATACGCCCCATATTTCAGGAGCACTGTAACGGGTGTCATCAACCGGCTAAAATGAAGGGCGATTATTTAATGACGGACTTTTCCTCTTTGCTTAGAGGTGGAGAGAGCGGGGAGACAGCTATAGTACCGGGTAAGCCAGACAAAAGCTATTTGATCGATCAAATTAAGACGGATAAAGACGGATTTTCAGAGATGCCCAAGGGAAAAGAGGTAAAACCTCTTCACTCATCACAATTTCAAAAAATAGTTCAATGGATAAAGGAAGGAGCTACAAACGATTCCCCCGAGGTATCGGGACCCCAGTATACTTTGGACTCCCCTCCGGAATATGAAATTCCACCGTTAATCCTTTCTTTATCCTACTCTCCGGATGGAAAACATCTGGCTATGACCGGGTTTCACGAAGCCATTGTTCATAAGGCAGACGGCAGATCTATTGTTTCCCGATTAGTTGGGTTATCGGAGAGAGTTGAAGCAGTTGCGTTTTCTCCGGATGGAAAAAGTTTAGCTGCATCTGGCGGTAAACCGGGAAGAATGGGTGAGGTGCAGATTTGGGATTGGCGATCTCCCAAATTAAAACTTTCCCATGCGGTTACATACGATACATTATACGGAGTCTCGTGGTCGCCGGACAATCAATATATAGGGTTCGGGTGTAGTGATACATCAGTAAGAGTTATTGAATCTGGTAATGGAAAGCAGATCGTTTATATGTCCGGGCATGATGACTGGGTAAGAGGGACTATTTTCTCTGCGGATGGTAAATCGATATTTTCCGTTAGCCGTGATAAAACTGTAAAGCAAACCGATGTTAGAACCGAAAGGTTTGTGGGGAATGTGACTACTCATACACCTGGAATATTAAGTGGTGGTCAAAATTCAATTGCGGTGCGTCCGGGGAAAAGTGAATTGTTAGTAGGCGGTGCTGATGGGAAAGCAAAGCTTTTTCGACAGGCAACCAAGGCGGCTCCTGCAGGAGGTGGGAACCCAAACCAAATTCGTGAATATAATGGGCAAAAAGGGCGGATTTTTTCCGTTTGTTTTAATCCCAAGGGAAACCTTGGCTTTTCTGGGAGTAGTT